>JBEDKT010000030.1:0-11750 GCA_041172025.1 Bacteroidota bacterium | reverse complement strand
TTATTTCTACTTTGTTTAGTGCAAGCGTGTCGGCAATAATTTTAAATTGTTGACCTTCGTCTACAATAAAATCAAACAAAATGGTAAATTTTGGAGAAATTACAAAGTAAATCCCAGGAGTCAACTTTTGTTTGGACGTAAACACGCCCTCGCTTTTTTCGTTTAAAATACAAGAATCGGCTAACACCTTGTTTTTGCCATAGTTAGTGCCTATGTATATTTTGGTGTTTTTATAAGGGGTTAAAGTAATTTTTATGGCACGACCACCGTTTACTTGACTTATTTTAGCAGCAGGTTTTTTTGTTTGTCCAAAACTGCTGTTGGTAATAACAAGGACAGAAAGAAGAGAAAGGAAAAGAGGTAAGAACATTTTTTTCATAGTAGCTATTTTTCACTTGATTCGATGTAAAAATATAATCTTTACCTGACATGTTAATTTATAAGGCCTTTTACTTTAAATATAATATTGGCTTAGTACCTTTGACCTCGTGAGAAAACAAAAACAAGCCCCCATTTTAGAGAATGTCCTGATTGAAGATTACGCAGCCGAAGGTAAATCCTTGGCACGTGTTGACGGGAAAGTAATATTTGTTGAAGGAGCCGTTCCGGGAGACGTAGTCGACATACAATTACAAAAAAACAAAGCCGACTGGGCCGAAGGCTTTGTGAAAAAGTTTCATACCTATTCTGAAATAAGGGTGAAGCCTTTTTGTAGTCATTTTGGTGTTTGTGGTGGTTGCCAATGGCAAATGTTGCCTTACGAACAACAAATGGCTTACAAGCATAAACAGGTGGTAGATAATTTAACCCGTATTGCTAAAATTGCCCTTCCCGAAATAGCGCCCATTTTAGGTGCTAGTGAAACCGAGGGATATAGAAATAAGGTAGAATATACTTTTGCTACAGAAAGGTATATCCCATTTGAAGAATTTAAGGCAATGAAAGCTGCTGGACAAGAGCCTAAAAAATCACCTGGCTCTGGTGGTTTTCATGCACGTGGCTTTTTTGAAAAAGTGGTAGAAATTGACAAGTGTTATTTGCAAGCAGAACCAACCAATGAAATAAGAAAAACGGTAGTCAACTTTGCTATTGAAAACGATATGCCATTTTATAATATCAAGCAACATCAGGGTTGGTTAAGGAATATGTTTGTGCGCAATACCACCAAAGGGGAGTGGATGGTTAATTTGATTTTAGGGTATGACGGAAAAGAAAAGAGAGAACAATTATTAAATTTATTATTACAAAAGTTTCCTCAAATCACCACCCTGTTGTACACTATAAACGAGAAGCGTAACGACAGTATGCAGGACTTGGTACCACAGGTGTTTTCGGGAAACGGATACATCACAGAAATGTTAGAAGACTTTGCATTTAAAATAAGTCCAAAATCATTTTTCCAAACGAATTCAAAACAAGCCGAAAAACTTTACCAAGTCACAAGGGACTTTGCTGAATTAACAGGGAAGCAAGTAGTATATGATTTGTATTGTGGTACCGGCAGTATTGGTATATTTTGTAGTAAGAAAGCAAAGAAGATAATAGGAGTAGAAGTAGTTGCCGAGGCAATTGAGGATGCAAAAGTAAATGCACTCATGAATAATTTAACAGACACCGCTTTTTTTGCTGGAGACGTTATTGATATTTGTGATGATGTATTTTTTGATACACATGGTAAGGCCGATGTAATTATTACCGACCCTCCACGTGCCGGCATGCATGAAAAACTAGTGCGCAAATTATTGGAAATGGAAGCGCCAACAATAGTATATGTTAGCTGCAATCCTGCAACACAGGCAAGGGACTTGGGATTGTTGAGTGAAAAGTATACTGTTACTAAAATACAACCAGTAGACATGTTCCCACATACCTTACATATTGAAAACGTAGTGCAGTTAAAGTTAACAAGCACTTTAAAATAATTTAGCATGACACAATTCAGACCAACGGGATTTGATGTATTGCCTGTAGTAATTAAAAATTTATTAATTATTAACGGGTTGGTATTTTTAGCACAAAATACATTGGTGGGCCCAATGAGTATTTTTTCCATCGAAGATGTTTTTGCATTACATGCTTTGCAAAGTGATTTGTTTCAACCATGGCAATTAGTAACACATATGTTTTTACATGGTGACTTTGGACATATTTTTGGAAACATGTTGGCACTGTGGATGTTTGGTGCAATTTTGGAAAACGTATGGGGACCAAAGCGATTTTTAATATTTTATACCGTATGTGGTTTAGGCGCCGCGGTACTACATTTAGGCATTTTGTCTTTTGAATTAATGCCACTAACTAATCACTACCAGCAATTGCTTAGTTTAAGTAAAACAAATATCCCTGCATTTAATGAAGCACTATCGCGTTTTTCTACCGAACATAATTTTCCTTTATCTAGAATTTTAAATGAAAACGATATCACATTAGCTACTCCAGGGTTGTCGAGTGAGTTAATGGATTTGGTAACCACGTTTTATAATAAGTCTATTAATACTGCAACGGTGGGTGCAAGTGGTGCAGTATTTGGTATCTTAATCGCGTTTGTATATTTATTCCCGAATACTTATATCTATATTTACTTTCTTTTTCCAATCAAGGCCAAATGGCTGGGCTTGCTTTATTTCTCTTATGAACTTTTCTTTGCACTAAAAAATTCCGCGGGTGATAATGTGGCAAGGTGGGCACATGTGGGAGGCGCCATTGTTGGTTTTATATTGGTTTATATTTGGAACAAGAAGAACAGGAAAAACTTTTATTAATCGCTACTACAATATATCTATGAATCAATTTTCTAAAAAACCATTATTTGGAGCCGATAACAATGCACTTGTTGCACTTGTGTCTGTGAGTATCATTGTTTCAGCTGTATTGGGTTTTTTTAGGGTATTGTACTTCTTGGAAGGCTTTACGTTTGAAGCGTATCAAACCGAAGTTTTTCAATTAGCCACCTTAATTCCGCAACAAATACTACAGCATCCTTGGACCTTGTTTACCTACAATTGGACGCATACTGGCTTTTGGGATTTATTTACCAATATGATATGGTTGGCTACATTTTGTAATATTTTGCAAAACTTAGGAACCAATAAACACTTATTCCCTATTTATTTTTATAGTGGCTTGGTTGCTGGCCTAGTATATATAGCTATTGGTACATCGGTCCCTTTTTTAGGTGCGCAGGTAGGGGTGATTGCAATAGCCGCAGCGGCTACAATGCTTTCTCCTAAATACAAGTTTTTAGCAAATGCGAAAGGAGGAGGGCTTCCTTTGTGGGCATTAACATTAATTTATTTTGCATTAGCAACACCTACATTAATGCAGCAGCCATGGCAACAACAGGTAGCTACATTAGTGGGTGGATTAACGGGCCTTGGTTATATCTTTTTATTAAAAAAGCAAATTGATTTAGGTAACTGGATGCACCGCTTATTAAATTTGTTAAATAATAGTTTAAGCCCGAAACAATAATGGCAAAAAAATCGCGCATAAGGATACTTGCAAAAAAAAGCTTGTTGGTAATAAACATCCTTACCTGCTTGTTATTTTTGTACCCCTTATTTATTACGCCACTTCCGCTTATATGGATTAATGGTTTTTTAGGATTAATTGCTCCCTACTTAGTCGCATTAAATATAGTATTTTTCATTTTTTGGTTAATCGCAAAACCATTGCTGTCATTGGTTTCACTCATTAGTCTACTACTAGGTTGGAAAATATTATTTGTGCTGCTGGCATGGCATCCTGGAACTTCTTTTTCGGAAAAAAAGAAAGAGAACACTTTACGCATTATGAGTTGGAATGTGAAAGGTTTTAATGGCGTAGAAAAAAACAGTCCCATTAAAATGCGAACCGAAGACATTGCTTATTCTATTTTAAAATGGGATCCCGATATCATTTGCATGCAAGAATACAATACAAATGAAAGGCCAAATGATATTGCCAATCACGCCAATTATTTTAATAAAAAATACCCGCATTCTTTTTTCTCAAAGGATTATAGTACCCCGTACAACGACTATTTTTTGGGATGTATTATTTATTCAAAATATAAAATTATACATGCCGAACGTATTGCTTATACCAATAAAGAAAGTTTAATTTATGCAACTATTTTAAAAGGGGATGACACTATTCGGGTATACACTACTCATTTGGCTTCTTACAGGCTACAGCACGATGACTTTGAAGCTATAGACGACGCAACGCCTACTAAAAAGTCCGACCTAAAAGCAAAATGGACGGTAATTAGGAAAATGAAACATGCATTTGTAGAAAGGGCCGTTCAGGCAGAACTAGTTAAGAAACATATTGTAACTAGCCCCTATCCCACAATTATAACGGGTGATTTTAATGATGTCCCAAGTTCTTATACCTATAGAACCATTAAGGGCGATTGGCAAGACGCATTTTTACAAAAGGGCTTAGGTATTGGTGCCACATACACCGACTTGTCACCTACTTTAAGAATTGATTATATATTAACAAATGCATCATGGGAAGTGCGTGGATGGGAGTCGGTAGACGAAAATTTAAGTGATCATCATATGATCATGGCCGACTTGCTTTTGAAGAAATAAGCGCCCATTTTCGGCAAAATAAAATATCTTTGAGGCTACATTATGCCGCTCAAAATATACAACTCCTTAACCCGTCAGAAAGAAATTTTCGAACCCATAAACGCTCCCTATGTTGGAATGTATGTATGTGGTCCAACGGTAAGTGGCGAAAGCCATTTGGGACATGCGCGTCCATTTATAACCTTTGATGTGGTATTTCGCTACTTACTGCATAAGGGGTATAAGGTTAGGTATGTAAGAAACATAACCGATGCAGGACATTTTGAAGAGGAAGGCAAAGTGGCCGAAGACAAAATTGCAACCAAGGCGATATTGGAAAAACTAGAACCAATGGAACTAGTGCAAAAATATACACAGCTATATCATTGGGCAATGGACCAATTTAATAACTTGGCTCCAAGCATCGAACCAACGGCAACAGGGCATATAGTGGAGCAAATTGAAATGATTAAAAAAATCATCGCCGATGGTTATGGCTATGAGGCAAATGGTTCGGTTTATTTTGATGTAGTAAAATACAATGATGTTTATTCCAAAAAGAATCAGCCCTATGGTATTTTAAGTGGCAGAAATTTAGAAGAGCAACTAGACACAACACGTGAATTAGAAAACCAAGACGAGAAAAAAAATAAAGTAGATTTTGCTTTATGGAAAAAAGCGCCTGCTGAACATATTATGCGTTGGCAAAGCCCATGGGGAGAAGGTTTCCCGGGTTGGCATATTGAATGTTCTGCAATGGCAACAAAATATTTAGGCAAACAATTTGATATACACGGAGGCGGAATGGATTTGCAATTTCCACACCACGAATGTGAAATTGCACAAAGTACAGTTTGTAACCACGAATTACCAGCACGTTATTGGATGCATAATAATATGATCACCATTAACGGGCGTAAAATGGGTAAGAGCTATAATAACGTTATTAAATTAAGCGAGTTGTTTACAGGGAACCATCCTGAATTAACACAGGCTTATGCACCCATGACGGTTCGCTTTTTTATTCTACAAAGCCAGTACAGGGGAACATTAGATTTTAGTAACGAAGCTTTACAAGCTGCTGAAAAAGCGTTACGTCGCCTAATGGAAGCCTATGAATGGCTAAAGGCGCAAACCTTTACTGGGGAAGCAAAAGCAAAGGATGAAGCACTCGACACACAAATGAATAAATGGATTGTCGAATTAACTGAATTCATGGACGACGACATTAACACCGCTAAAGTGGTGGCTAATATATTTGAAATTATACCAGTAATTAATTCACTAAAGGACAAGCATATTACGCAGGACGCAGTTGCTACTTCCACTTGGAACCATGTTCAGTCCCAATTAATTGTATTTATTGAAAGCATTTTAGGATTAAAGGTAGAAGCAGGCGCCAACCTCGTTCAACTAAAAGGAGTAATAGATTTATTAATTGAAATTCGTAAGGAATCAAAAGCCAACAAGGATTTTGCAACCAGCGATAAAATCAGAAATCAATTAATGAATATGGGTATACAGCTGAAAGACGAAAAAGACGGCAGCATGAGTTATACCTTTGCCTAATTAGTGATTACAATCGTCCTCGTGTGCATGATTGTGCACCCTGCAGCGAGTGTGGTTGCTTATATGTGCAATAATAATTAAGGCAGCCGCTGGAAATAATAATACAATTTCAATATCCCTAAATACCATTCTACTAAGCATTAGTGCAATACCTATACTAAATAAAATGATGGGCTTGTAGGAGTGGTGGTGTTTTTTATAACCATGGTACAAGGAATAAGCACCAATGGCAAACGACAACAAAATCATACCAAGTTCAAAAGAATGATTGTGCAGAATATTTATTCCTAGTAAGGGAAGCGAACTAAAAAATAAAGGCAATAATGCGCAATGAATAGCACAAGCTACAGAAGCACTAATCCCAATGGCATCCCAATTCCAATTTTTAAACATGTAGCAAAGATAATTCAATTATGTAGGAAATGCCAATTACAAGGGATTACCCTAAATAATATTACCTTTGCATAGCGCATTTACCAACACAATTAAATGCCCTTAAAACCTACCAATATGTCTAAGAAAGTACTCGTTTATGTGGTTTTCTTCACTGTTTTATTGGCGTCTTTTTATTATTTTCTATTCAGGGGAACCGATAACTGGAAAGTTAAAATGCCTGTGATAAGCTATGTTCAACCTTTTAGTTTTACAAATCAGGACGGCAAACCCTTTACCGACAAGCAATTATTAAATAAAATTACTGTTGTTGAATACTTTTTTACAACCTGTAAGGGCATCTGTCCTAAGTTAAATACCAACATGAAATTGGTGTACGAAGAATTTAAAGGACAACCCGACTTTCAAATTCTATCACATACCTGTATGCCCGAAGTAGATTCGGTCCCTGTGTTAAAACATTACGCCGATTCTTTAGGGGTAAACACGAACATATGGGTTTTTGTAACAGGCCGAAAAGACAGTTTATATCAAATGGCGAGAGGTTCTTATTTGCTAGATGATCCCAAAAATAACGTAGAAAAAATAGAAGATCAATTTATACATACTCAGTTTTTTGCATTGATAGACAGGGAAGGAAAAGTAAGGGGGAAAGTATATGATGGACTAAAGGCTTTTGAAGTAGAACAGTTAAGAAGGGATATTGCAAAGTTGTTAAAAGACAAATAAAAACTATGATTTTAGTAACAGGAGCAAGTGGTTTAGTGGGCGCACATTTAATAAAATCTTTAGTAGAAAAAGGAGCATTAGTGACGGCATTATACCGTTCAGTAGTGCCAAATATTCAAGGTGCTGAAAAAGTGAAATGGGTAAAAGGAGATATTTTAGATATTGAATCTTTAGAAAATGCAATGGAGGGTGTTGAACAAGTTTACCATTGTGCTGCAATAGTTTCATTCGCTCCAGGCCAAGCAGCGGCTATGTTACACGCGAATCAGGAAGGCACTGCTAATGTAGTAAATGCATGCCTTGCTAAAAATATTCAAAAATTAGTTTACGTAAGTTCGGTTGCTGCATTAGGTAGAATTCGTGAAAATGCACCCGTAGACGAAGCTGCTAATTGGACACCAGAAACCAGTAATAGTGTTTATGGAAAATCGAAATATTTAGCCGAGATGGAAGTGTGGAGAGGAATGGGAGAAGGCTTAAATGTAGCAATTGTAAATCCGGTAATTATATTAGGTGCCGGAGATTGGAATAAGGGTTCTTCTGAAATTTTTAAATCGGCTTACAATGCATTTCCATGGTACACCGAAGGGGTAAGTGGTTTTGTAGATGTAATGGATGTGGTCGACACCATGCAATTGTTAATGCAAAGTAAAATTACAGGAGAGCGTTATATTATTAGCGCTGAAAATGTACAATATAAAAATGTGTTTACGCAAATAGCCACCGCTTTTAACAAACCGGCGCCGCATAAAAAAGTAACGCCTTTTTTAGCAGGGATTGTTTGGCGACTAGAAGCACTTAAGGGAATATTCACCGGTAAAAATCCTTTATTGACTAAGGAAACAGCAGCCACTGCTCAAGCAGTAGTGCATTTTGATAATACTAAGTTCCTAAATGCTTTTCCTGAATTTAAATATAGGACCATTGAAAGCACCATTAAAAGGGCTTGTGCAGAATTAAAAACGCTCCATCATTTAGTATAAAATACTTCCCTTCTTGGTTATTTACAATTAGGGCTTTTTATCTTCCATTACTTTTTTCCAAAGTTCAGGGATACGTTTAATCCAAACATATTCCCTTCTTTTAATAGAAGCGTCTATGGCAGGGAACCCTATGTAAACTTTACCAGGTTCAAGTGTATTAATGACACCCGATTGTCCAAGCACCACTGCATTTTCGCCAATGGTAAGGGTTTTACTAACGCCCACCTGGCCCCAAAGTGTTACGCCGGACTTCACCTTTACGCCACCCGCAATTGCCACTTGTGCAGCAAAAAGGCAGTTGGCTTCGGTTTGTGTATCATGTCCAATATGAACCATATTGTCCAATTTGCTACCCATGCCTATTATAGTATCGCCGCTTACCCCTCTGTCAACAGTGCAGCCAGCTCCAATTTCCACTTTATCTTCTAAAATTACACGTCCACAACTCAACATTTTCTTGTACCAGGCAGGCCTATTCTTTTTGGTATTATAATAAAAAGCATCACTGCCAATAACTGTATTTGCTTGTATAATTACTTCGTTGCCAATTAAAGAATCGGCAAGTATTACCACGCCAGGATAAATGACACAATTGTTTCCAATTTGTACGTTGTTTCCAATAAAAACATTGGGCATAATAATAGTGCCTTCCCCTATTTTAACGTCATCGCTTATCGATTTTGTACTTACTTGAAATGGTTTAAAGTGCTGTATAATTTTTAAATACGCTTCAAAAGGATCGGCACAGAACAATAAACATTTCCCTTCAGGGATAATAACATCTTTGCTATTAATAATAATACAACTAGCTGCACTATTTAAACAAGTAGCATAGTATTTTGGATGGTCCACAAACACAACATCGCCCATTTCTACCTGATGAATTTCATTCACTCCGGTAATTTCTAGTGTGTTATTTCCTATAATTTCAGCAGCAATTAGTGTCGATAACCATTGTACCGAAATGGGTGCGGGAAGCTTCATATGTATGTTTTTGGGCTAAATCAAAGGTAATGAGGGTTTTTTGTAAAAAATATTTTTTCGTGTTTTTCTCTTCAAAATAGTTCAAAAAAGGAGCAATAATTTTATGGACTAAATGCAATTTAAATAAAACAGGCTTTAAAACACTGTCGTCTGTAATTCACTGTTTATAAATGTTTCAGACATTATTAAAAAAATAAAAACAAGGTTTATGATTTGTAAAATCAAAAAAAACAGTGCAAAAAATTAAAAAAATAAATAGTTCAAAATGGCCATTTGTGGATAAACCCGGCAAATTTGTTTAAAATTTTTTTTGAATTCGAATAAAGTATAATTAATATTGTGAAGGGAATTAAATTTCCCGTACTTACTAACCCATCTATATACGAGGTCCCACATCAGTGGGACTTTGTTTTTTTAGAGATGCAATACTACCTACTATATAAACCATTTCAAGTGTTATCTCAATTCACTTCAACCGATAATAAATTGTGTTTGAAGGACATAGTTGAGGTTTCAAAAGACGTATATCCAGTCGGAAGATTAGATTATGACAGCGAGGGGTTGCTATTATTAACCAATGATCCAAAAGTAAATCACGCTTTATTACATCCTAGTTTTGAACATGTAAGAACTTATTGGGTGCAAGTAGACGGCGCAATTACAAAAGAAGCTATTGCACAATTAGAACAGGGGGTTATTATTAATGTAGACGGCGTTAAATATCCTACCAAACCAGCGGTAGTATCTATCCTCCCAAATGACATACAAGTACCCGACAGGAATCCCCCTATTCGATATAGAAAAAGTATTCCTACTAGTTGGGCCGCTATTCAATTAACAGAAGGGAAAAATCGCCAAGTCAGAAAAATGTTTGCAGCTGTTGGATTTCCCGTTTTAAGATTAATCCGAGCGCAATTGGGGGCATATACCATTAACAACATGAAATCGGGTGATATAGTTTCATTAACCGAACAAGAAGTTCAACAAGGCTTCTTTCGCTAATTGGCTGCTAAGTTTTACTTTTGCAGCTATTAATACAAAACAAATGAGTCAGTCTTTATCAGAACAAGAAATTATTAGGCGCGAAAAGCTACAAAATTTAGAAGCAGCAGGCATTAATCCCTATCCCGCTCCATTATATCCCGTTTCACACTATTCACATGATATAAGGACCAATTTTAGTGAAGAAAACAAGGAAGCGTATGCTTCGGTATGTGTGGCAGGACGTATTATGAGTGTGAACGACAAGGGTAAGGTATTATTTGTGAAAATACAGGACAACGAAGGCATTATACAACTATATGTAAAACGAGACGAAATTTGTCCTGATGAGGATAAGTCTTATTGGGATACCATTACCAAAAACGGAATGGACCTTGGAGATATTATTGGTTCAACAGGATATGTATTTATAACAAAAACAGGAGAGACGTCGGTGCATTCTAGTACCATTACTTTATTAGCAAAGTCGTTAAAACCATTACCTGTTGTAAAACGCGACGAAGACGGCCACGTATTTGATGCAGTAACAGATCCTGAATTTAGGTATCGTCAACGTTATGCCGATTTAATTATAAACCCGGAAGTAAAGGAAACTTTTGCAAAACGCACGGTGCTAATGACTACTATTAGGGAGTTTTTAAATAGCAGAGGCGCTTTAGAAGTAGACACGCCAGTTTTACAAGCCATACCCGGAGGAGCTGCTGCAAGGCCATTTGCAACACATCATAACGCATTGGACGTCCCCTTCTATTTACGTATAGCAAATGAGTTATACTTAAAACGATTAATAGTAGGTGGTTTTGATTGGGTATATGAGTTTAGTAGAAATTTCAGGAACGAAGGAATGGATAGAACACATAACCCAGAGTTTACCGTTTTAGAATGGTATACCGCATACAAGGATTATTACTGGATGATGGAAATTACAGAAACCTTGTTTGAAAAAATTGCAATGACCTTGCATGGTAAAACAGAATTAACTGTAGGAGACACTACAATCAATTTTAAAGCACCATACAGGCGCATAAGCATCATGGAAGCAATTCAAGAGAATACCGGTATAGATATTACAGGGATGGATGAGGCGGCTTTAAGAGTGGTTTGCAAGCAATTGAATGTTGACGTTGCTCCAACCATTGGTAAAGGAAAATTAATAGATGAAATTTTTGGCGCAACAAGCGAATCAAAATATATCCAACCCACTTTCATAATTGACTATCCAATTGAGATGAGTCCATTGACAAAAAAACATAGAACTAAAGAAGGCTTGGTAGAGCGTTTTGAATTAATGGTGAATGGAAAGGAACTAGCGAATGCGTATTCTGAGTTAAACGATCCTATCGATCAGCGTAAGCGTTTCGAGGATCAAGTAAGTTTAATGGAAAGGGGCGACGACGAAGCCATGTTTATTGACCACGATTTTTTACGTGCATTAGAATACGGAATGCCGCCAACTTCGGGTATTGGAATTGGAATTGACCGTTTGTGTATGATGATGTTAAATCAACCATCTATACAAGATGTATTATTC
>JBEDKT010000029.1:0-6060 GCA_041172025.1 Bacteroidota bacterium | reverse complement strand
CTATTGATACAAAGAACAAGCAACCAAAAATCATTCACATTGATACTACTATTAATATTACAGTAGATGGTGATAATATAACTATAAATGGAAAAAAGGTAGACAAAAACGATCCACGTTTAAATAGACAGGGTAAGCATAAAATTATTTTTAGTACCCCCAAAAATGACCCCTTTGAAGGAAACTTTTTTGATTCAGATGAATTTGATTCAATTGCATTTGATAGGGAATTCAGAATGAATCAGCTTCCTACTGTACAAAACAAAGCATTCCTTGGCGTAGCCACTGAAGCTTGCGCAGAAGGTGCTAAAATTAATGAGGTAATGGAAGCTAGTCCAGCATTTAAAGCAGGTTTAAAAGTAAATGACATCATTACCCTAATTAATGAGGTTAAAATTGATGGCCCACAAAAACTATTTGAAACAGTAGGAACATATAACCCAGCAGACAAAATAAAAATTACTTACTTAAGAGACGGGAAAAAAGCAAGTATAAATGTACAACTTGAAAAAAATAAAGTAGCACCACAAGTGCGTGGTTATAATTTTAGTGCACCTAATAAATTAGTACCCGGAAAGCGATTCAACTTTGCAATTCCTAATATGCCTGAAATGGAAGGACTACTAGGCAATTATGATAAAAAACCAAAAATCGGGATTTCCATTGAAGACATTGCTGTTGGTGAAGGGGTTGTTGTTAAAAAAGTAGCTGAAGGGTCACTTGCAGAAAAGGCGGGATTTAAGGTGAATGACCTTATCCTAAAATTAAACGATGAACCCATTACAGAAGTGAACGACCTTAAATGGGAATATTTAGAAGTAGGTAAAAAGCTACAATTTGAAATTCAACGAAATGGCGAAAAAAAGACCATTGAACTGATTATTCCAAAAAAGATAAATTCAGCTGATTTATAGCCTAACTATTGGTTAGACTAATTGAATATTTAAAAATGCGGCCACGGCCGCATTTTTGGTTTAATACTGTATTTTTGTAGCATGGCGACATTGGAAAAATACGAAGCGGTAATAGGGCTTGAAATTCATGCACAATTGGCTACACATAGCAAATTGTTTTGCGGTGATGCGGCCTCCTTTGGAGCAGCCCCAAACACACATATTAGCCCAATAACTATGGGGCATCCTGGAACCTTGCCTAAGACAAATACAAAAGCAATTGAGTACGCTATAAGAATGGGCCTAGCCTGTGGATGTCGCATTGAAAAAGACAATTACTTTGCACGCAAGAATTATTTTTATCCCGATTTGCCTAAAGGCTATCAGATCTCACAGCATACAACGCCAATTTGTGTGGGAGGAAAAGTAAGCATCAAAAATAGTGAGGGCGAAAAAATAATTCAATTAAACAGAATTCATTTAGAAGAAGATGCAGGTAAGAGTATTCACGACATTTCTGCTACCGATACCTTAATTGATTTAAATAGAGCAGGTACGCCCCTTATTGAAATGGTAACCGAGCCTTGTATTCATTCAGCAGAAGATGCTTTCTTATTTGTTACCGAAGTTAGACGCTTAGTGAGGTGGATTGGCATTTGTGATGGAAATATGGAAGAAGGAAGTTTAAGGTGTGATGCAAATATATCAATCCGTTTAAAGGGGGATACAAAATTGGGTACAAGAGTGGAGGTAAAGAATTTGAATTCTATTCGTAATATTAAAAAGGCGATAGAATATGAAATAGAAAGGCTCATTGAAATTACTGAAACAGGAGG
Organism: Bacteroidota bacterium; assembly: GCA_041172025.1. GTDB lineage: Bacteria > Bacteroidota > Bacteroidia > Chitinophagales > Chitinophagaceae > Sediminibacterium. The sequence goes on along the minus strand of JBEDKT010000029.1, from coordinate 4,331 downwards.
GACCATTATTCAGCAAACAAGAAGTTTTGATGCCAGTAATGACACTACCTTTTCAATTAGAGACAAAGAAGACGCAAACGACTATAGGTATTTCCCCGACCCGGATTTAGCCCCATTTCATTTAACGGATGAATACATTAAAAATATTCAGGAAGCATTACCCTCCCTTCCAAATGAATTAAAGAAAACTTGGAAACAGTTATATGCACTTTCCGAATACGATATCGAACAGTTATGTGAACATAAGGACGAAGCTGATTTTTATATTGCTTGGACAAAGCAAACGCCTCACTACAAAGCTGCTGCAAATTGGATCCTAGGACCTATCAGGGCCTACTTAAACGAATCAAAACAAAGTTACGAAATACTTACTACTGCTATCCCCTATCTTGTCCAATTATTGGATTTAGTGGAAAGCGGCCAGTTAAATTTTTCAGTAGCAAGCGGAAAAGTATTCAAGGCAATAATGGAGCAGCCGCAATCACCTTTGGAATTTGCTCAAGCAAATAACTTATTACAATCTAATTCAACAGACGAAATGAGTAGTTGGGTTGATCAGGTATTAGCACAAAATGCGGATAAAGTAATAGAGTATAAAAAAGGAAAAAAAGGCTTAATAGGCTTATTTGTAGGAGAAGTAAAAAAAATAAGTAAAGGCAAAGCCGACCCTAAAACAACCACACAAATTCTTGAACAAAAACTTTCTCAATAATTAATATATGTACAATAAATTATTAAACATAATCCTAGTTTGCCTTTTCATTAGTTTAGTAGGATGTAAAGAAAAAAATAGTGAGGCAAATTATACCATTGCAGGCACTATTCAAAACGCAAGTAATCAAAAATTAATGTTGCAAGAAGTTCCTTATGGTGGAAAACCAATTATCACACTAGATTCAACCACTCTAGGTACTGACGGGAAATATGCATTTGATTTCATTGCCAAGCAAGAAGGTATATACCGTCTAGCTACTGAAAACGATTTGGAGATCATGTTTATAAATGACGAAGAGCAAATACAAATTGATGCAGATGCAGCTAACTCCCAAGCGTACAAAGTTAGAGGGTCTAAAAATAGTCAAGCGCTTATTGACTTCTTAACTGTATACAAAAAGAAAGATTCTTCTGTTTTTGCCACCATGTATAATTTAGAACAACTGCAGCAGCAAAAAGCAAAAGACAGTAGTATTCATTGGCTGCAAATTGAAAGAACGAATAAGATTAATGCACTAAATCAATTTGTAGAAAACACTATAACTACCGCAACTAGTCCTGCCTTATTATATTATGTTTTGGGTATTAGCTTAAGGTCAATGGAAACAGCTAAAGTTTTAGCATTGGCAAAAATAGCTGCTGAGAAAACAAAAGCCGAGCCACTAGTTCAATTTAGTAATTTATTAAATAGTCAAGTGCAAGCAAATACACCTGCCACACCTATCGCCATTGGCGCGGTGGCACCTGAAATTGCAATGGCAAATGAAAAAGGAGAAATTGTTACACTAAGTAGTTTTAAAGGAAAATATGTATTAGTTGACTTTTGGGCTAGCTGGTGTGGACCTTGTAGAGGTGAAAACCCAAATGTGGTTGCTGCTTATGAAAAGTACAAAAATAAAAACTTTACCGTATTAGGCGTTTCGTTGGACGACAATAAAGAAAACTGGTTAGAAGCTATCAAAGCTGACAGGTTAAACTGGCAACATATAAGTGATTTAAAGAAATGGGAAAGTACAGTTGTACCCACCTATCAAATCGAAGGCATTCCTTTTAATGTATTGTTGGACACCACAGGTAAAATAATAGCTAAAGACCTAAGAGGCCAAGCATTACAAGCAACATTAGCAGGACTATTTCCGTAACTATTTCCTACTTCTGTTTAATAAAAGTTTTAATTAATGCAGGTAATAATACTAAATTAGTTAAGGTGCTTACAATAAGCGTTAATGAAGTTAGCCAGCCTAAAGCTTTTGTGCCGCCAAAATCACTAAAACAGAATATCACAAAGCCAGCTACTAATACAAGAGAAGTATAAATAATACTTATCCCTGTATGTTTAATAGTTTGAATTAATGTTAGATCTACTTGATTGTTTAATTGTGGTAGTTGTTGCTTGTAATTAATAAGAAAGCGAATAGTTACATCAATCGCAATTCCCAAGGCAACACTAAATACTAAAACCGTTGATGGTTTTAAGGATATGCCTATCCAGCCCATTAAACCAGCAGTGATAACAAGTGGAATTAAATTAGGGATAAGTGAACAGAGTAAAATAGGGAAAGACCTGAATAAGAAAATCATACAAATAGCAATTAATAAGAAAGCCCAGAAAATAGACTCGCCCAAACCTCTAATTATAAAATTACTCCCCTCTAAAAAAGTTACACTACTTCCAGTAATTTGAATATTGTATTTACTAGAATCAAAAATTGCTTTTGTAGCACTATCAATTCGATTAATAAAAATAGGTAACTGTGCACTCCCAATATCTTTCATGTTAACGCTTACCCTTGTTTCTTGCTTATCAGCATCAATAAACTTACTTAACATTTGAGTAGGACTTGAAGTAGTAGCATTCTTTACACCGTCATTTTGGGCAGGTGCTAAAAACGGTCCAATGAATGCCATTTCAGTACCTGAAGGAATGGCATAGGCTAAGCTATCCCCATCATTAAAAGCTTGTTTAGCAAACTTGATGCCTTCCACCATGCCAATTGGCTTTCCCAACTCAGGTTGTTCAACTAAAAAATTATGCAAGGATTCAATTGCTTCCAAAGGTTGAATACTCCTTACCAAGCCATTTCTTTTTTTAGTATCAATTAAAATTTCCAATGGCATTACACCACCACCTTCTTTTTCAAACCATTTTAGGTCAGTGTATAACTTATCCTTTTTGGGCAAGTCGTCCACAATAAAGGCTTCCTGTTTAATTTTCATTAAACCTACAATTGAAACTACAACCAGTATAATAGTAATTCCAAAAACCCATTTCGTATGGCTAAAGGTCCATTTTTCAATCTTGACTAATATTTTTTCTAAAAGTTTATTGTCAAGGTATTTAACGTGCTTGGGTTGTGGGGGTTGTAAATAGGTAAGTACAGGCGGTATAAAGAATAAGCTTATGAAAAATAATGCCATAATATTTAATCCCGACACCCAACCGAATTCTTGTAATAAGGGGCTTTTAGTAAATGCAAATACAAAGAACCCAATAGCAGCAGTGATATTGCAAAAAAGAGTTACAATACCCATTTGTCCTACCATTTGTACCAATGCTTTTTCTTTATCTCCTGTCGCCTTGTAGGCCGTATGGTATTTGTTCAAAAAATAAATACAATTAGGAATTCCAATCACTACAATTAATGGCGGTATTAACGCAGTTAATAAGGTTATTTTTTGGCCTAATAAAACCATCGTTCCAAAACTCCAAATAACACCCATTATTACCACAGCTAAACTTAATAGCATCGCAGAAATAGACCTAAAAAACAACAATAATGTAATTGCAGAAAGAAAAAGGGACCCCAACAAAAACCAAACCATTTCTTTTTTTATACGGTCTGCTAGTACTGTTCTAATATAAGGAAGTCCACTAACATGTACTTCTAATTGGGTAGCCTTACTAAATATTGCTATTTTTTCATTTAAAGACTTTATAATAGCTGTTCTAGCACCACTATTAATGGAATCAGGCACAAAACTTACCGCCATCAAATAGGAATTCGAATTGGCATTGTACAATAGGTTTTTATAAAAGGGCAACTGTAAGAATAGGGCTTTATGTAATTGCAATAAACTATCCTGTGTATACGGAGGGGCGAATAGTTTGCTTGCAACAAATTTGCTTGCTGTACTGTCCTTATTTATTGTATAGGCATATGGTACACTTAAAACATCTGTGACACCAGCAATAGATTTGATAGACGTATGTAATTCATACACACTATTAAAAACCTTAGTAGTGTACATGCTCTCGGTTTGAAAACCAAGTACTACAGTGGTCGCATCTACACCATATTTATGTACAAAGTTTTTATAAATAGCAAATTTAGGATTGTCCTCGGGTATAGCTTTTGTAAACTCATAGCTTAATTTTACCTGTGAAGCAAAATAGCCCATAAATACCGTAACCAAAGCTATCGAGATTAAAAAAACTACTTTAAACTTAATTATAAATTGTCCTAAACGATACCACATATTATTTTTTATTTAACTTATAAAACCCAAAAGTAAGCCATCAACTGAGTTACTATACCAATTACAAATCCAACAATTAATTCATTTTTTGTATGGTCACTAACAACCATTCTCGCACTTATCACAAACCCAGTTAATAG
>JBEDKT010000028.1:0-2673 GCA_041172025.1 Bacteroidota bacterium | reverse complement strand
GAAACATCATTAAGTATTATGAATGTCCTCTTACAAGCATCTTAAATATCTTATAGTTCAAAATAAAGAACCTTATTATTTGAAAAAGAATTGCCCTTCTTAAAAACAAGGTGAAATTATTAGGTGTTGGTGGATAATATTGATCTGAATATTTTGTAATGATGAGTCTATTTTCCATGATATGTTTTTTTTAATGAAATAAATTAAATGCAATTGTTATTCAGGAATTAACCACCAAAATGGTTTCCCTTTTGCTTTGTATAAAAACATATAATGCATAAACCATTTTAGCCAATGCCCAGCCAAGCCAGGTTCTCCCATGGTGCTATTAATATCCCTACCCCAGTCAGGATATTTATCCCAGTCAGGCACCACCGGATTCACTGTCATGGTTGCTGCTGTACCCTTACGCATGCCGTATCCTGCTGATACAATACAGGCTGCACCCATCCTACCCATAGATGCCTTATGTACCATGACGTTGCTACCGGTTTTAATCCAGTGAATAATATTATCAGCAGTTACTTTACCCATAATACCCGAAGGCATTCCTGTACGTGGCGCAGAAGCAAAAATAGGCGTACCATTTTTACTAGTCATTGGTTTGGAAATGGAATGCGGTGGCGCAAATGCAATGCCTGGTGCAAAAATATTAGGGTAGCTAGGATTTTGATAGGTCTCAGGCCAATCATTTATACTCCATTGTTCGAAAGGCTTTGCCGTATAATCGGCATCCACTTTCATTAGTCCGTTAGGTGCAAATAATTGAGTAGAAATATCTTCCCCGTTTTTATCAAATGCTTTAAAACCATGTCCCGCAAAACCTGGTATTAACATGGCAAAATCATAGGGTTGTTCTAAGTATTCCCCATCCAAATTTTCATAATATATTTTATGGTCATCTAATTTTTTAACGCCTGCTCTCTTAATCCAAGTAATATTCCTCTCAACAAAATACGACTCGGCAAATAATTTAGTATTGGAAATAAAACCACCTTTTGGAATGAATGCCCCGCCCATACCAAAGTCGCCTAATTCATATTCATTGGTTATCCAAATAACTTCAGCTTGTTTTTCAAGACCTCTTCTTTTTATTTCAAAGTCGACATTTAAAATATATTCAAATGCTGCACCCTGACAGGTTGCAGTAGGATGACCTGTACCAATTACAAAAATCTGTTTCTGCCCTTTTTGCATCAAGTCTAATTTTTGCTGAAACAATTCCCATGCATGACTCGCATGACCAAATGTACAAACCGACGCGATATTACCATTTCCAGGAATCAAACCTTCGGTGGCATCAAAATTTAATTTCGGCCCAGTTGCGTTTATTAAATAATCGTAAGGTACTTTTTGTTTCAAACCCGCTTGTTCCTTACTGGTGTATTCTACTTCAACATAGCCTGTTTTAATTTCGGCATTGCCTTCGGGATAAAATGTTTGGGCTTTTGCCTGTATAAATTCAATACCCCATTTTTTATACAAGGGTCTCAAATCAAATTTAATCTCATCGGGTGTCATTCTACCAACACCCACCCAAATATTAGAGGGTATCCATTGATAAGTTGGTGTAGGTGAAATTACAGTAATATGGTGTTTATTTTTCAAGCCCCTCTGTAAGTAGGCTGCGGCAGTATGCCCTGCAATACCTGCGCCAAGAATTACAATATTAGACATAGGTTGAATATTTAACTAAATCTCGTCCTATTAAATCGTTAAAGACGTGATATATGTCACCTACGAAAATGGCCTCGAAATATATCGAGGCCATTTTTATTTATTCTAAAAGCGTTCTGCTTAAAACTACATTTTCTTAGCGTCTTCCAAAAACTTCGCTAACCCAATATCAGTTAAAGGATGCTTTAACAATCCTAATATTGAATCTAATGGACATGTACAAACATCTGCACCCGCTTCAGCAGCTTTAACAATATGTAAAGCATTACGGATTGAAGCAGCTAATATTTCAGTAGTAAAACCTTGTACATCAAATATGTGCCTAATTTGAGCAATTAGTTCCATTCCATCCCAACTGCTATCGTCAATTCTTCCAATAAATGGAGAAACATAAGTAGCTCCAGCTTTTGCAGCTAAAATTGCTTGACCAGCAGAAAATATTAAAGTACAATTTGTACGAATTCCATTATCAGAAAACCATTTGATTGCTTTAATACCGTCTTTTATCATGGGCACTTTCACTACAATGTTCGGGTGAATAGCTGCTAATTTTTTACCTTCCTCTACCATCGTAGCAAAATCGGTAGACAATACTTCAGCACTAATATCCCCGTCTACTATATCACAAATTGCTTTGTAATGTGCAGCAATTGCAGCTTCTCCTTTTACACCAACCTGAGCCATTAAAGAAGGGTTAGTGGTAACACCGTCTAAAATACCCAATTCATTGGCTTCTTTAATTTGAGCTAAATTACCTGTGTCAATAAAAAATTTCATGTTTTACATTTATACTTGTCAAAAAAAAAATGCCACTAATTAAAAAAAAGTGGCAGGCTACTCACATCGCACCGCTCAACCGCCTATCCTTGCTGTATTCCTACCCTGGGGAAGTTCAGCAGGAGCTGGTCGTGTAAGACCTGCCGGTGCAAATGTAGGACAAATAGAGGGATTCACAAAGTGCTATTAAGCAAGTTTTAAACTACCAGCCTTGGGTGG
>JBEDKT010000027.1:0-5614 GCA_041172025.1 Bacteroidota bacterium | reverse complement strand
CCTTTACTCATAATAATACCTGCCACATGTGTCATATGTTCAGATAGCGTCGTTGAATTGTCCTTATGAATAATTCTGCCAACTAATTCTTTATGCGTTAATCGTGGTTTTCCCTCGTCCCAAATGCCAAGTGTATTTGTGAGGCTTGTGTTTGCACCACTTAAGGTATAACCTAAGCTCCCACCAATCCAAACTTTGTTGGTATTAACGGTGATTGCTTGAATTGGGTCGGCAAATGCAACATAATATTTGGGTTGCCCTAATGCATTCATACCCACCAACTGCGCGGTTGTTTTTTTTCCAGTTTTGTAACTAATTGGCCAACCTTTTTCTTTTGCCTTAATGACTGCTTCTGAAAAAGAAGCCCTTGATTTTAGTTCAAAAGATTTTGCGGTATTGATAAGTACTTGTTTTTTAGTTTCATACTGTGCTAATAGTTGGCTTGAAAAAAAACAGGCAAATAGGGTATAAAAATAAAGTTGCTTCATAGTTAAATTTCAACTGCTTTAATGCGAATTAATTACTCTAATTTACAATGAAATACCGGTAATATTTTTAAAAACTAACGAATTGTGCTACTCTTCGTTTTTTGTTTAGTTTAGGCAATAAGTTAGGGGGGTTAATTAAAACAAATTTTATATGAAGAAGTATCTAGTTTCTTTAATTATAATCATTTTGAGCTTGCAATTTTATGGATGCATTAGCTTGAAATCTCAATCCAAATTAGCTGTAATAGAAGGCGTACGAGGTCAAGTTTTTGAAAAAAAAGGGAATGCAATGCCAATGAAAGGGCAAAAAGCCACTAAGGGCACTTTATTGCAAACAGTGGTTTATGTATTTGAGCCAACAACATTATTGAAAGTAGAGGGCTTAAATGGCCAAATTTGTACAAAAGTGAATTCGGTATTAGTAGATTCGGTGAACACGGATATGGAGGGTAAATATATTATTGGCCTAAAGCCTGGCAAGTATACCCTAATGGTTAAATATGGGCGAGGGTTTTTTGTGCCCTATTTATCAGGCACTAACGAATTGTCAATTATTGAAATACTTCCAAAGCAGCTTTCGGAATTAGATATAATTGTAAATGCAAAGGCAAGTTATTAATACTACTTGTATCTTTGTAGCTGTGTAGTATGAATGAGCAATCTCTGTTTGAACGTTTCCGCAATTCCCCCCTCCTAAATAATTTGGTAGACAGGATAGCTATGTCCCAATTGGAACATAAACCCTACCAGGTTTTTTTACAAAATTTACAAGGGTCAACACCTGCTTTTGTGTTGCAAACAATTTTCACGCATCCTAAAACAGCGGCATTAAATCATTTGGTAGTATTAAATGATGCGGAAGAAGCAGCCTATTTTTTAAATTCAATTGAAAGTGTTACAGAAGCTTTAGATTTATTTTATTTTCCATCTTCTTATAAGTCCCCACATAATTTTAGTGTACTAAATCCTTCGCATGTTATGTTAAGGACCGAGGCGCTTACTAAAATTTCAATGGGGGGAAACAAAAAAATAATTGTCACTTATCCCGAAGCGTTATTTGAAAAAGTAATTTTACCAAATACGCTACAGCAAAATATTATTCAAATCAAAACCAATGACACACTTGATTTGAACGGAGTGATGCAGCAATTGGTGGACTATGGTTTTGAGCGAACCGACTTTGTTTATGAACCTGGACAGTTTGCTGTTAGAGGGGGTATTTTTGATATTTATTCATTCGGGAACGAAAATCCTTATCGTATAGAATTATTTGGGGAAGAGGTGGATAGTATTCGTTTGTTCGATCCTGCTTCGCAATTAAGTGAGCGTAAATTACTACAGGTAAATATTATCCCTAACGTGACTACTCAATTTGAAGACACACAAAAAATTTCTTTACTTGATTTTGTTTCAAAGGATACTATTATTTGGCTGAGGGATTGGGATGTGATACGTCAAAAAGGGGCAGATCAAATGGAGTCGCTTAAAGAGTTTGTCAATCACCACGCGGTATTGAATAAAACGGACGAAAACGATCCACACAAAAGAGAGAGTCATATACAAGATTTCGAAACTGTTGAAAACACGACAGCGCAATTGCAAGACAAGTATATTATAGAGTGGGGCTTTCAGCCACATTTGACTAATGAAAAGATAGTTTTTGATACACAACCGCAGCCTTCCTTTAACAGGCAGTTTCAATATTTAATTGCAAACCTACAGGAATTAGAAAAGAAGGGCTACACATTATTTTTATTTGCAGAACAAGCGAAACAATTGGAGCGTTTACACGCAATTTTTACTGATTTAAACACGGAAATTCAGTTTACCCCCATTGTAAAAAACATACACGAAGGCTTTATCGATCATGACCATAAAGTGGTTTGTTATACCGATCATCAAATATTCCAACGTTACCATAAATACAAAGTAAAACAGGCGTATAGCAAGAGCAAAGCTATTACCCTAAGGACATTGAGGGATTTGCAACCTGGTGATTATGTAACCCATATTGACCATGGCGTTGGTGTGTATAGTGGTTTGCAAAAAATAGATGTGAATGGGCGAACACAAGAAGCCGTTAGGATTATTTATAAGGATACTGATATATTATATGTAAATATTAATTCATTACACAAGATTTCGAAGTATACAGGGAAGGAGGGCTCGCCGCCAAAAATTAATAAATTAGGTTCGGATGCATGGGCTAAATTAAAAGATAAGACCAAGGCGAAGGTGAAGGAGATTGCTTTTGACTTAATTAAATTGTATGCAAAGCGTAAGTCTCTTTTTGGATTTGCATTTTCTCCCGATAATTACATGATGCATGAATTGGAAGCTTCTTTTATGTATGAAGACACTATAGATCAGGCGAAAGCAATTGCCGATGTGAAAAAGGACATGGAGGCGCCAGCGCCAATGGATAGGCTTGTTTGTGGCGATGTAGGGTTTGGTAAAACAGAAGTTGCTGTAAGGGCTGCCTTTAAAGCAGTTGTAGACGGGAAACAAGTTGCTATATTAGTACCTACCACTATATTAGCTTTCCAACATTATAAAACATTTACGGAAAGGTTAAAGGATTTCCCCGTTACGGTGGATTATATGAATAGGTTTAAATCGGCTGCACAAAAGAAAGAAACTATTGCAAGAGTTAAAGAAGGCAAGGTGGATATTTTAGTGGGTACACATGGTGTATTAGGAAAGGAGGTAGATTTCAAGGATTTAGGTTTAATGGTAATTGACGAAGAACAAAAATTTGGAGTGGCCCATAAAGAAAAATTAAAAACATTAAAAACAAATGTGGATTGCTTAACCCTCACTGCAACGCCAATACCAAGGACTTTACATTTCAGTTTAATGGGAGCAAGGGACTTAAGTATTATAAACACCGCACCAGCAAATCGACAACCCATTCATACCGAAGTGCAAGTATTTCATGAGGACGTTATTCGGGAAGCAATTTATTATGAAACAGAACGTGGCGGACAAGTTTTCTTTATTCATAATAGGGTGCAGGGGTTAGCTGAAATGTGTTCACTCATTCAAAAATTATGTCCTGATTTAAGTATTGGACATGCACATGGGCAATTAGAGGGGCACCAGTTAGAAGAAAAGATATTTGATTTTATTGAAAAGCGTTATGATGTACTTGTGTGTACTAATATTGTAGAAAGTGGGGTAGACATACCGAATGTGAATACCATCATTGTAAATAACGCGCATCATTTTGGGTTAAGTGACTTGCATCAATTACGTGGAAGGGTAGGAAGGAGTAATAAAAAAGCATTTTGCTATTTACTTGCTCCCCCAATGGCCACCCTTCCGGACGATTCAAGAAAGCGACTGCAAACCCTGGAGCAATTCAGTGAGTTAGGAAGTGGTTTTCAAATTGCAATGCGTGATTTAGATATTAGAGGAGCAGGTAATTTACTAGGAGGGGATCAAAGTGGGTTTATGGTTGAAATAGGTTTTGAAATGTACCAGAAAATATTAGCGGAAGCTGTTCGCGAATTAAAGCGCTCCGATTTTAAAGAATTATTTAAAGAAGAAATTAGCAAGCAGGACGACTTTGTACAGGATTGCACTATTGACACTGATTTGGAAATAATGATTCCTGATAGTTATGTAGAAAACATTGGGGAACGCTTGTCTTTATATAGCAGGTTAGATCAATCCGAAAATGATGAGGAACTTGCTGCAATGAAAGTTGAATTAGTAGACAGATTTGGTCCAATGCCTGATTCGGTGCACGATTTATTCACCACTATACAATGCCGTCGTATTGCAATAAGTATGGGCTTTGAAAAGATGACCTTGAAGGATAATACCTTAAGGTGCTTCTTTGTTAATAGGCCCGATTCTCCTTATTTTGAAAGCGATACGTTTAAAAATTTGTTAGCCTTTGCACAAAGTGCCATGAATACAGCCAACTTTAAGCAAGTGGGCAAAACCTTTATTTTAATTGTAAGGGATATTAAAGGCATGGATGCATGCCTAAGGTTACTTAACAAGATGCAGGCAGGAATAACTAGTAAACCCTAGCTTGCTAAAAAAGCATAATTATAATTTGGATAACGCATAAAAAAAGCCTCTCTATAAAGAGAAGCTTTTTTTATAAGTAAGCTTGTGCAGCTACTAGAATCCTTTTGTTGCAACACCATCAGCGATTGCTTTTAAAGCATTTGTTTCGCTCATGATAGCCGCCATTTTATTTCCTTTGCCGTCATGACCGCCAGCCATGTAACCGCCTCTAGCAGTTTTGGTGATCTTAGCATCATGCATTGGTACGTTTTTTTCTTTTGTCTTTAAGCAATATGCTTTGATCATTTTTGAAGTGTCCATTTTGTATAAATTTTAGAGTGAAAATTTCTAATTGAAAATAGGTTATTTATCGTGATTCTATTGGGTTATAGCTTGTTTTTTTGTTAAATATGTTAAAATATGTCAATATTTTAGGCTTTAAACGTCTATTTTGGCATATTTAGCGTGTGTTTCAATGAACTCCCTTCTCGGAGCCACTTCGTCACCCATTAGCATACTGAAAATTCTATCTGCTTCTGCAAGGCTTTCAATAGTAACTTGTTTCAATGTTCTTCTGCTTGGATCCATCGTAGTTTCCCATAATTGATCCGCATTCATCTCACCCAAACCCTTATACCTTTGAATGGTTACAGAATCGTCCTTGCCACCGCCAATTTTAGTGACCAAGCCTTTTCTTTGTTCTTCACTGTAAGCGTATTCTTGGTCTTTACCTTTTTTCACCAAATACAAAGGAGGTTGCGCGATATAGACATAGCCATTTTGAACCAACTCTTTCATATACCTGAAGATGAATGTAAGAATCAATGTGGCGATATGCGATCCATCCACATCGGCATCGGTCATGATGATCAATTTGTGGTAACGCAATTTAACAATGTTCAATGCTTTTGGATCTTCAGGTGTTCCCACTGTTACACCCAATGCGGTATACATATTTCTAATCTCTTCATTCTCGTAGATCTTATGTTCCATTGCTTTTTCTACGTTCAATATTTTACCACGTAAAGGAAGGATCGCTTGGAAAGATCTTTCACGACCTTGTTTAGCAGTTCCACCCGCAGAGTCTCCCTCGACAAGGTATAACT
>JBEDKT010000026.1:0-3067 GCA_041172025.1 Bacteroidota bacterium | reverse complement strand
CAATAATTGCTATAAAACTTTGAGTGAACTCACTTGCCGAAAACAAAATATTGCTTCGAGTGATCATATATATACCTGCGGTTACCATTGTAGCGGCATGTATTAAAGCTGAAACAGGTGTTGGGCCAGCCATTGCATCTGGCAACCAAGTAAACAAAGGAATCTGTGCACTCTTACCCATTGCACCAACAAATAATAATAAGGTGATTGCAGTAATATCGGTCGTGGATAGTTTTGCTAAACTTTCAACAGTCAATACTTCACTATAACTTACCGTTCCCAATTTTACAATTAACAAGAATATCGCTAATAAAAATCCTAAATCACCAATTCGATTCATTACGAATGCCTTTTTTGCTGCGTAATTGAAATTCGAATTCGTGAACCAATAACCAATTAATAAATAGGAGCATAAGCCTACTCCTTCCCAACCTATAAACATAATTACATAATTATCCCCTAGCACTAAAAGTAACATGGAGAAAATAAATAAATTTAAATAGGCGAAATAACGGGCGTAATGTGGAGCTGCTTCGTCCTTCATATAAGCAGTAGAATATAAATGTATCAAAGTTCCCACGCCAGTGATCACCAATAAAAATAAGGAAGACAAGGCGTCTACCTTTAAGTCAAACGGGATTTTAAACTTGCTTGTATTGATAAAATCAAAAAAGTGCACGGTTATTGCGCCTTCGCTTTGTACATTTAAAAAGGCAAGTATGCTAAATACAAAAGCGCCTAAAATAAAGCCAGTTGCATTAAAAGCAATTACCTTTTTACTCCAAATATTACGACCTAGTCCATTGAATAAAAACCCAACTAATGGCCAAAGTACTATTAAACCTATTATTACTTTCATGCGAAATGAATTAATTCTTTAATCTATTTAAGAAATTGATGTCTACCGAATGTGTATTACGGAACATCATTACAATTATTGCCAAGCCAACGCTAACTTCAGCAGCGGCTACGACCATAATAAAAAATACAAATATTTGTGCGTCAATGCCTGCAGTAGTGCCCGGGGTTACTTGCAATGCCGCGCCATGGAACATTTTTGAAAATGCAACCAATAATAAGTTTACCGCATTAAGCATAAGCTCAATACACATAAATACAATTATTGCGTTTCGACGCGTTAACACACCAATCACGCCAATACTAAAAAGCGCTAAACACAAATAGATATAATACTGAATAGGCATACCTAATAAATTTATTTTTTTCCAATAATTACTGCTCCAACCATCGCACTTAAAAACAATACACTGCTAATTTCAAAAGGCACTACGTAGTCAGTAAACAACGCTTTACCTAATGGATGTATTAAACCAATATTGCCGTCTTTTAATAATACTTTTTGTCCTTGTAGTTGAACTGTTTGCTTTACCAATGCCACTAGTAACAATAAAAAACTACCTCCCGACAGCACACCCATAAACTTAACCAGCAAGTTCTTTTTGAATTCATTTTCTTGTTTAACATTCATTAACATGATCACAAATAAGAACAACACCATAATTGCTCCTGCATATACTATGATATTTACAATTGCCAAAAACTGCGCATTTAATAAAACATAGTGACCAGAAATTGCGAAGAATACCAATATCAACCATAGCACACTATGAATTGGATTCTTGCTCACAAGTACCATGATAGCACTAATGATTGCAAATGCAGATAATGCGTAAAATAAAATTTCTAATGTACTCATAATTAATTATGCTTCTACTCCTTTTGCCTTTGCTAAAGCTGCCGCTTCAGTTATTGGATTAGGAATTAATAAATCGGGTTTGCCGTAAATGAATCCTTTACGTGTATAATTTGCAGGGGCGAAAGTTTCACTTAAATAAATTGCGTCTTTCGGACATGCTTCTTCACACAATCCGCAAAAAATACAACGCAACATATTGATCTCGTATTTCGCTGCATACTTTTCTTCTCTGTATAAATGCAGTTCATCCTCCGTTCTCTCTGCTGCTTCCATGGTAATTGCTTCGGCTGGACAAGCTACCGCACACAATCCACAAGCTGTGCAACGCTCTTTACCTTCTTCATCTCTGTTTAAAACGTGAAGTCCCCTAAATACTGGGCTAAACTCCCGCTTCTGCTCGGGGTAATGAATAGTAGGTTGCTTTTTGAACATGTGACTAAATGTAATCACCATGCCCTTGATAATATTAATCAAGTACAAACGTTCCAAAAACGTCATAGGTTTTCGGCTGACTGCTTGTGCTTTATTGGTTAATGGTTGCATGTTATATTAAATACTATTTTTTAAATTATAATTTAGCCAAAATAATTGCTCCTGTTAGTAACATATTAAATAAGGCCAATGGTATCATTGTTTTCCAACCCAAGCTCATTAGCTGGTCATACCTGAAACGTGGAATAGTCCAACGAATCCACATGAACAAGAAAATAAATAAAACAATTTTTATTAGTAAAGTGCCCACGCCTATCATTGCTGCAATATTTGGAGCAACGGTGCTTTCATCAAAGAAAGGCAAGTCGTAGCCACCAAAATACATAGATGCCATAATAGCACTACTCATAATCATGTTTATATATTCGGCAAATAAGTAGAAGCCCAATTTCATAGAAGAATATTCCTGATGGTATCCAAAGTTTAATTCGTTTTCGGCTTCTGGTAAGTCGAAAGGCGTCCTGTTACATTCTGCCATTGCGCAAATGAAGAATATTAAAAAACCTAAAGGTTGGTATACCACATTCCACCAATTACCTGCTACTTGGTCTTCCACAATTGTCTTTAAGCTTAATGAACCAGTAGTCATCAATAACCCAATTAATGCTAAACCCATTGCTAATTCATAGCTTATAGCCTGAGAAGCAGCTCTTAATGCGGACAATAAAGAGAATTTATTATTAGATGCCCAACCTCCAATCATAATGCCATATACACCCATACTCACTACTTCAAAAACATATAAAATACCAATATTGATATCTGCAATCTGTAAGGCGATTTTACGACCAAATAATTCAATATCTGAACCCCAAGGAATCACTGCACATGTCATCAAGCTAGCAGTCATTGCTAATC
>JBEDKT010000025.1:0-4091 GCA_041172025.1 Bacteroidota bacterium | reverse complement strand
CACGGATTTGTGGTGCTAAGTGAAACAGCCACTTTCTTTTATAAAGTAGACAAATTTTACCAACCCGGAAATGAGGTTGGTATCATGTATAATGACAAGGATTTAAATATTGATTGGAAATTGCCAACAAGTGAATTGGTGTTTTCTGAAAAAGATAAAACATTGGGAAGCTTTGCGGAGTATGCCGCGAGTTTATAAAAATAAAAAAAATATTATCTAATGAAAGGAATTATATTAGCAGGCGGATCAGGAACAAGATTGTATCCAATTACAAAAGGAATTAGCAAGCAGTTAATGCCTATTTACGATAAGCCAATGATATATTATCCATTGTCGGTATTAATGTTAGCAGGCATTAAGGAAGTATTAATTATTACTACACCCGAGGATAATGATCAATTTAAACGTTTATTAGGAGATGGTTCTGAAATAGGTTGCAAATTTAGTTATGCAGTGCAAGCAGTGCCAAATGGACTAGCACAAGCATTTGTAATTGGCGCTGATTTTGTTGGGAAGGATAAAGTTGCTTTAGTATTAGGAGATAATATATTTTATGGTGCTGGCTTTAGTAAGTTGGTACAATCCTTTAATGATGTGGAAGGGGCAGCGGTATTTGCCTATGAGGTAAACGACCCTGAGCGTTATGGTGTGGTGGAATTTGACGAAAATAACAATGCAATTTCCTTAGAAGAAAAACCAGTAGCACCTAAATCAAATTATGCAGTACCTGGTTTATATTTTTATGATAACGAAGTAGTAGAGATTGCAAAAAATATACCTGCTTCCCCAAGAGGCGAATTTGAAATCACGGACGTGAATAAAGTGTACTTACAGCGCAAGCAATTGCAAGTAGGAATCATGAATAGAGGTACTGCTTGGTTGGATACGGGTACTTTTGAATCCCTAGCAGATGCTTGTGAGTTTGTGCGTGTGATTGAAAAGCGTCAAAGTCAAAAGATAGGTTGTATAGAAGAAGTTGCTTACAGAATGGGCTTTATTGACAAGGCTCAGTTATTGGTATTGGCCGACAAATATGCTAAAAGTGGTTATGGCGAATACCTTAGAAACCTAAAAAAGTAGCTTAAAACAGGTTGATATACCAGTTTTGTATAATGGATTCCTACAAAAGGCAAATTAGATTGAACTAATTTGCCTTTTGTTTGTTCTTACTGTATGTCAACCTACACCATCAAGGATTTAGAGCAAATCTCAGGTATAAAGGCCCACACTATTCGTGTTTGGGAACAGCGCTATAATTTTCTTCAGCCTAAAAGGACTGAAACGAATATTAGGTCGTACTCGGGAGAGGAATTAAAAACCATTCTGAACGTTTCCTTATTAAACAAATACGGTTATAAGATTTCACATATCGACAAAATGTCAACGATTCAAATGGAGGAGAAAATCCTTGGACTGAATCAAATGGATGCGCAAAAAGAAAAGGTAGTCAACGATTTAATTAAGGACATGGTGTCCTTAAATATGGTCTCTTTTGAGCGACAACTGGATAATTATATTGCACAAAAAGGAATTGAAAAAACTATTATTGAAATAATTTTCTCCTTTCTTGAACGCGTTGGTATTCTTTGGATAACCAATCATATCAATCCTGCGCAGGAACATCTTTCAACAAATATATTAAGACAGAAAATAATTCTCGGCATTGAGAAGCTTCCAAATTATGTACAAACTCCAAAGCGAGTTGTACTATTTATGCCAGAAGGGGAGTTTCACGAAATAGGCTTGTTATATGTCCATTTTTTATTGAAGCAAAAAGGCATTGGGGTAGATTATTTAGGTACAAATGTTCCTGTGGTTGACCTTAAATTTTTGTCTGAGTTTAAAAAAGTAGACTTCCTTTACTGTCATATTACTTCTCCGGCAAAGCAATTCAAATTCAACAAATTCCTGGACCAATTAGGACAAATAGATACAGCGATACCTATTGTACTTTCTGGACTTATTATACAAGAATACAAAGGAAAGGTGGCACCAAACATACAGTTAAAGCGTAGCCTTGGCGAAACGATTGATTTTATGAATTCAATTTAATATTTCTTAACTAGTTTATTATCAATTATTTAGGTACTTTCTAGTTGAATCCTGCTTAATTTTAAATTGCTAAAAAGGCATTTTGTTTAATGTTTAACAAAAAATAGTAAACAAAAATTAGCTCGTCTGCTCCTTTTTTGTTTAACTTTACAATACAAACGTTAAACAAACATTTATGTCAAACGCAGAATTTAGCATATTACTAACTGAAAACGCAGAGTTTTTAAGACCATTTGCTGTTAATCTTACAAAGGATCACGAGGCGGCAAAAGATTTATTCCAAGAAACGCTGTTCCGTGCTTTATCTAATAAAGAAAAATATAACGTAGGTACTAATATAAAGGCATGGTTGTACACGATAATGCGTAATATCTTTATCAATGATTACCGTCGTAAAGCCAAACAATCCACTGTTTTAGACTACTCACCAAACGACTTTTTAATAGATCAAACTAGTAATAAGGTGTTGAATGATGGAATAACTAACTTAAATTTGAAGGAGGTAAAGCAGCTGATATTTGACCTACCTGAATTATTTAGAACACCTTTTAATTTATACTTTGAAGGTTATAAGTATAACGAAATTGCAGATGCACTAAATGAACCTTTAGGTACAATTAAAAGCAGAATCCACTTTGCAAGGAAAATATTAAAACAAAAAGTTCAACGTTATTAAATTCATGTCAACCCCGTCAAAAAAAGTAATAGTAATAGGAGCTGGATTTGCAGGAATGTCGGCAGCTTCATTTTTAGCACAGAAGGGTTGGGATGTAACTATTGTTGAAAAAAATAATTTACCTGGTGGACGCGCACGAAAATATACTGCAGAAGGTTTCACTTTTGATATGGGGCCAAGTTGGTACTGGATGCCAGATGTGTTCGAAAAATATTTCGAAAAATTTGGGAAAAAAGTTTCCGATTATTATAAATTAAAAAGGCTTGACCCTTCTTACCGTGTTTATTTTGAAAAAGAAGCTTGGGATTTACCAGCTAATTATGAAGCATTAAGAAATTTACTTGAATCAATAGAACCTGGCGCTGCCAAGGCATTGGACGCTTTCCTTGAAGAAGCTAAGTATAAATACGAAATTGGCGTAGGTAAAATTGTATATAAACCTGGAATATCGGTTACTGAATTAATAGATATTGACTTAATTAGAGGTGTATTTAAATTAGATGTATTTCAGTCTATGAAAAAGCATGTTGCTAAATATTTCAAACATCCTTCAATTCAATTTTTGATGGAATTTCCTGTTTTGTTTTTAGGTGCCTTACCTGAAAATACACCTGCTTTATATAGCTTAATGAATTATGGTGATATAAAAGGGGGGACCTGGTATCCTGAATTTGGCATGTATAGTATTGTACAAGCAATGCATGATGTTGCAGTTTCTTTAGGTGTTAAATTTAATTTGAGTGAAGAAGTAATTAACATACAGGTGCAGGAGGGTGTTGCTAAATCTATTACTACAAAGCTTTATGGAACAGGGGAAGAGAAACTTTATACGTTTGATGTATTAGTTGGCGCAGGCGACTATCATCATATTGAAACTGAATTACTTCCACAAAAGTACCAGTCTTATTCAACAGCATATTGGGATAGCAGGGTAATGGCACCAAGCTCATTGTTGTTTTATGTTGGACTGAATAAAAAATTACCAGGATTATTGCATCATAATTTATTTTTTGATACTGACTTCGGATTGCATGGCAAGGAAATTTATAGCGATCCTAAATGGCCTACAAAGCCTCTTTTTTATGCAAGTTTACCTTCGGTGACCGACCCTACTGTTGCACCTGAAGGATGTGAAAATTTATTTTTATTAATCCCTATTGCTGCAGGTTTAGAAGGAGATACCGAGGAAGTGAGAGAAATTTATTTTAACCAGATTATTGAACGTCTTGAAGAAAGAAGTGGCCATACTATTAAGGACTCCATTGTTTACAAACGTTCTTACTCGGTGACTGAATTTAAAGAAGACTATCATTCTTTTAGGGGTAATGCCTATGGCTTGGCGAATACCTTAATGCAAACTGCT
>JBEDKT010000024.1:0-6106 GCA_041172025.1 Bacteroidota bacterium | reverse complement strand
TCCTGCCCTTTTGCACTTTCATAATTAGTAAAAAAAACAAAACCTTCAGGGGTGTATCCTTTTAACAAAACAACGCGAGACGAAGGGGTGCCATTAGGTTTAACCGTAGACAATACAAACGCATTCACTTCGTCAATATTAGAATCAATTGCACCATCCCACCATTGTGTAAACTGATCCATAGGATGTTCGGCACTGCTAGCTTCGTCCAAGGAAGCTAACTGATAGTCACGTCTAATAGAAGCAATATCCTTATTCATAATAAACAATTTAAAATTTCAAAATAAACTAACCCGAAGTTAAAATACGCGACCCATAAAAACAATGACCCCAATCACTAGGAAGCCTGCTGCTGTTTATGCGTCATGTAAATAATATTCACCATGGAAAGTAAAAGCAACATCCCCACTAGCTGGTGAAGCTGCGCAAACCATTCAAATTTACCCCACACACCCGGTATAATTTCTTTACTAAACCAAAGCGACATAATCCCAAGGGTAGCTTGTAAAAGCACTAAAAATACAGGCCATAAACGTATACGGCTCCAAAAAGCATTGCCCTTTACTTTTAATAGCTGGGCGTTCCAAAAGTAAAGTATCACTAATAAAATATAAGCTAAACCACGATGAACAAAATGAATCCAAGTGGTATTGTCAATAGCATTTAAAAAAAATCCCTCCTCTCCCATTAAATGAGTTGGTATCCATTCACCATTAATAGTAGGCCAAGTACTAGCTGCACTAGCTGCTTTATGCCCTGCCATCAATGCCCCATAAATTAATTGAAAAAATAAAATTACACAAATAACATATGCCCCTTTTTTAATGTTAGCAAAACGTTTTGCATAATCCTTGTCCTCCATAGAACGCTTAAAATTTTGCAAACCCAACAACGGAGTAACTGTTAAAGAAAGTGCAAACCAATAAGTATAGGACAATAAACCTAATGCAAAAATAAAGTGAAGGGCTAAACGCGTAGGCTTTACATAAACAGCGTCTCCTTCTAAACCACTAGCAACCATAATCCAACCAATACCCCCTTGCATAGCACCTAGGAAAAATAAAATTAATAATGGCTTAACCATTTTAGGCTGAAAATATTTTTTTACAAAAAAATAAACGAACCCAAACGCGAAAACTAAACCAATACCACGCGCCCACAAACGGTGAAACCATTCCCAAAAAAATATAAACTTAAAATTAGAAAGGGTGAAGTCAAAATTCAATAACTGAAACTGAGGGGTTGTTTTATATTTATTAAACAACTCCATCCAAGCGGCTTGGTTCATTGGAGGCAAAGTGCCCGTAACCACCTCCCACTGCGTAATTGAAAGTCCACTGCCTGTTAAACGGGTAATACCTCCTAGCGCAATTTGTACAATAGTGAGTGCAACACCCAGGTATAACCAATTAGCTACTTTTCTTGATTTATGATTATTCAAATCCATGCCTAAATTTTGTTAAACGAAGGTAGTAAGTAATCACAAGTCAGGCACATTTTCATTTTGCTTTCTGCTTAATATGATTGAAATTTACACAGTAAAAGCGTGTTTGGTTAAACAAAAACTCCCATCGCAGGGATACCTAAATTAAAAGTATTGCCAAAGTTATTGAACCATTATCAGGAACTATTATTGGAAGCAGGTTGCGACGAAGCTGGCCGGGGTTGTTATGCAGGACCTGTATTTGCTGCAGCAGTAATACTTCCAAAGGATTTTTACCACCCATTATTAAACGACAGTAAAAAACTTACCGAAAAACAACGCAATTTATTAGCACCCATAATTAAAGAAGCTGCATTGTCTTGGGCTATTGCTTCACAAACAGCAGCTGAAATAGACGCCTCGAATATTTTAAAGGCATCCATAAAATGTATGCACTTGGCATTAGACCAATTAAAAAAGCGGCCAAAATTTATAGCCATTGACGGAAACCGCTTTTACCCTTATAAAAAAATACCCCACCAAACAATTATACAAGGCGATGGCCAATATGCACATATTGCAGCAGCAAGTATCCTTGCAAAAACTGCAAGGGATGCCTACATGGAAAAGGTTCATTTAAAATATCCAAAATATGGATGGGCAAAGAACAAAGGATATGGCACAGCTATACACCGAGCCGCAATTGCTAAATATGGCTTATGCTTCGAACACCGCAAAAGCTTTAAGATACTTCCCGTAAAATAATAGTTTGGCTAAAAAAGTCGTTTTAATATTCCCATACCCCTGCCCCTTGACGGATTAAAACGGGCTCGTCTCCTGTACAGTCCACCACAGTGGAAGGAACAATACCACCAATCCCGCCATCAACTATCATGTCAACTTGTTTGCCCCAATGTTCAAAAATAACTTCAGGGTCGGTGTAGTCTTCAATATTATCACCAGGAAACGAGGTGGACAAAATAGGATGTCCTAAGGTTTTAATAATAGAAAGTGCAATATTATTATCGGGTATGCGCAGCCCGATTGTTTTTTTCTTGTTTTGTAAAATTTTAGGAACTTCCTTACTCGCGGGTAAAATAAAAGTATAAGGGCCGGGAAGTAATTTTTTAAAAATTCTGTATAAAGAATTATCAATTGCCTTAGCATATGTACTCAAGTCACTTAGGTCAGCGCATATAAAACTCAAATTCGCTTTTTCAGGTTTTATTTTTTTAATAGCGCAAATTTTCTCAATTGCATCGGGACGTAAGATAGAACAACCTAGCCCATAGATAGTGTCAGTAGGATAAGCTATGATGCCGCCTTTTTCCAAACATTCGGAAACCATGGAAAGCTGTCTAGCCTGAGGATTAGATGGATGAATACTAATTAGCATAAAGTGTATTGTGCAAAATTACCCATTTTTATTACAACTTGTTTCCTTTTAATTTGTAAAAACAACTGCTTATGTTTACCATTACTTATTTAGAGGAAAAAATACTTACACGCGAAGCATTTAAGTTGGCAATAGAAACCCAAGAATCCTGTAAAGTAATATTTAGTAGCTCCCAGGTGGAGGAGTACTGCCACTACTACCAACAAAGCAAACAGCCACCCGACTTATGTATTATAGCAGATAGTTATAATTACCTACAAATAGTGCAAGTGATACGCGCCATTAAGGCTGCTAATACACACACTTATATTTTATTAAAGTCGGACGCTAAATTTATGAAAGCCATATGCTATTTAATGAAGAACGGATTAAACGGCATATTTTTTACCGACGAGCCACTAATTGATTTAAAAAAATGTGCCCGTACAAGAACGCGCTTTAATTTATCTGCCGACAAAGCAAAGCTTATTACAAGTAATGTGTTGGGTGAAATAAATATCAGCGATTTAAACTACAATAGTTGTCCACTCACTAAAAATGAAATTAATTTTATTCAACAATGTAGCAAGGACTTGAGCTATGAAGAAATAGCAATTGCACTTGCAAAAAGTGTTTACACTATTTACGGCTACCGGGACCGGGTATTTAAAAAGTTACAAGTAAAGCAAAGGGCCGCCATGGTAATGACAGCCCTTCGAAGAAATTATATTGACCTGTAGTGAAAAGGCAAAAATTAAATTATTATTTAATCTCCCAAGTTTCTCTACCACGAATTAATTTATCTAAATCACCCATTCCTTTGCTAGTCATTGCTTCTTCAATTTGCATCGCCATCATGTTTTCATAAATAGGACGGTCAACTTGGAAGAACACACCAAATGGACGAGGGAATACAGCACCTTCTTCAGAAGGGTTGTCAAATAAACGAGTTAATATTTGTGCTTTGTAAAAATCATTTTCATCATGAATCCATAAATCGTCTGCACTGTACTTTTCACCTATAGTAACCACTTCAGGGCGTAAGCCATCTAAGCGTATACCTTTTTCACCATTTGCGCCAAATGTTAATGGCTTGCCTTGTTCAAGGAATAATGCGTGTAAAGGCTTATTCGCTTTTTCTGTAAAAATTTCAAAAGCGCCGTCGTTAAAGATGTTACAGTTTTGATATATTTCTAAGAAAGAAGTTCCTTTATGTTTTTCGGCACGCGTGATCATTGTTTGTAAATGCTTAGGATCACGGTCCATACTTCTACCCACAAAACTTGCGTCAGCACCTAATGCTAAAGCAGCTGGATTAAATGGATGATCGATACTTCCCATTGGAGTACTCTTCGTGATTTTATTTATTTCCGAAGTTGGAGAATATTGCCCTTTTGTTAAACCATAAATTTGGTTATTGAAAACTAAAAAATTAACATCAAAGTTTCTTCTCAACATGTGAATGGTATGGTTACCACCAATGCTCATTGAATCACCATCACCTGCTACAATCCAAACGCTCAACTCGGGACGAGAAGCTTTTAAACCACTAGCAATTGCAGTAGCGCGACCATGAATTGAATGCATACCATAAGTATTCATGTAATAAGGAAAACGACTACTACATCCAATACCACTTATTATAACAATATTTTCTTTGGGAACACCAATGGTTGGCATTACTTTTTGAACTTGTGCAAGGATTGAATAATCACCACAACCAGGGCACCAACGTACTTCTTGGTCAGATGAAAAATCTTTAGCAGTTAAAGTTGTAGATACAGGGGCAGTGGTTTCCGTAGACATACACTCAATTATTTAGAATGTAAAATTACGAAAATAGCCGCTTCAACAAGCAACTATTTTATGCTTATTTTACCTTTCTCCCCTTCCAGGTATACGTCTTAATCTGACCAAATAGGCCAGCAAATAAGGTATACAGAATATGCAATGGTTGGTATAAAGCAAAATAACGCAAGTGGCTTCTTAAATTAAAGAAGCGTGCAACAGGGTCCAAAAAGAACAATTCAAAAAAAGTTTTAAAAGCAAGTGCAATAATTAAAGACGAAAAATCGCCCACAAGCAACATAAGCAAAAAACTAAAGTTGAATATATACACCAATAAAAGCACCCAAAAAATGGACGTATCGTCGTAATAACGGGCTTTACTAGACCACCGTATCCTTTGCATGATAAAATCCTTCCACTTATGCAAGGGCTTAGTAAGTACTACTGCGTCCGGATGGAACAAATAACCAACCCCACCCGTTAAGGTAGCTTTCATTTTATGCATAAGAAACATATCATCCCCGCTAGCAATATGGTCAACGCCTTGGTAACCGCCAACAGCAATAAAAGCCGACTTTTCAAAAGCAAGGTTAGCGCCATTGCACATAGAATGTTTACCAGCACCTACTGCAGCGGCAGTAATACCTTGTAAAGCCATAAAATCTAAAAGCTGAAACTGGTTCAAAATGCCCTTTTCTTGCATAAACATTACAGGCGCAGCAACAAACACAGGATGTTCTTTAATAATATATTGGTTATATAAGGAAAGCCAAAGTGGTGGTACAATACAATCGGCATCGGTGGTCACTATCCAATTACCGTTGGCTTGGCTAACAGCTTTTTCAATAGCCTTCTTCTTAAATGAATTCAATTCACCTGGCTTATAATAGTCGGCCAAACTCAATAAACGTACCTGCGGAAATTGGGCATTAATGGCTTTCACAATGAAGGCAGTGTCGTCTTCCGAAAAATCGTCAACCACAATCACTTCAAAATGGGCAGTTGGGTAATCCTGGCTAAGTATAGAATCAATACAGGCTTTAATATTAGCGGCCTCATTGCGCGCAGGTATCACAACGGTAAAATAAGTAAAACGGCGAACGTCAATAGGTGCAAAAGGCTTCAATTTGAAAAACCAGTTACGGTAGGCCATCAATAATAC
The DNA here is from genome assembly GCA_041172025.1 of Bacteroidota bacterium. Lineage (GTDB taxonomy): Bacteria > Bacteroidota > Bacteroidia > Chitinophagales > Chitinophagaceae > Sediminibacterium. The sequence goes on along the minus strand of JBEDKT010000024.1, from coordinate 358 downwards.
GGCATACATAACGGTTAAAATAATCACAAGCCAGTCAAGTAAAGCTAACATAGCCCAAAGTAAAGGGTTTTTTAGCCTAATAATTTGGAGAAATCCCAAATTAGGTCGTATTTTTGAATTAGTTGCATAACTAACTATATGTCAAACAACCAATTTAAGCGAGGAGAATTATACAGTGTTATTAATGGCATGGCCACAACGGCAGTCGCACGTCGTTTGCAAAAAAATTTTAGAAATGCAGGATTAGAAATAACAATTGAACAATGGTCGGTACTATATCACTTATGGAAAGAGGATAGTTTAAGCCAACAAGAATTAGGTACAAGAACATTTAGGGACAAAGCAAGCATCACAAGGT
>JBEDKT010000023.1:0-10511 GCA_041172025.1 Bacteroidota bacterium | reverse complement strand
ATAAGTTATCGTTTAATTAATTCACTCAAATTAATAAAATCCCTTCAATAATTTTTACTTTCGTGGAGTAAACCCTTAATTATGAATATTTTACTGATTGGAAATGGAGGAAGAGAACATGCTTTGGCTTGGAAAATGGCTAAAAGCCACCAGGCAGACCAAATATTCATAGCTCCTGGAAACCCAGGTACAGCAAGCATAGGAACAAATATACCTATTGAAGTCACCGATTTTGAAGGGTTAAAAAAATGTGTTTTAGAAAAAAACATTGAAATGGTAGTGGTTGGGCCAGAAGAACCCCTAGTCAGGGGTATTTATGACTTTTTTGTGAATGACCCAAGTACCAGCCATGTAAATATCATTGGGCCTTCTGCAAATGCTGCTCAATTAGAGGGAAGCAAGGCTTTTAGCAAACATTTTATGCAAAGGCACGGCATTCCTACTGCTAGCTATGCCGAATTTACCGCAGACAATTATGAAGCAGGTTGTACATATATAAGTAACCATCCCCTTCCGATAGTGTTAAAGGCAGACGGTTTAGCGGCTGGTAAAGGGGTAATTATTGCACAAACCCACCAAGAAGCTTTGGCTTGTTTCGAAGAAATGATTCAGCATAAGCAATTCGGGGAAGCAAGCGCAAAAGTAGTGATAGAGCAGTTTTTAGAAGGAATAGAGGTAAGTGTTTTTGCACTAACCGATGGAAGTAGTTATCAAATAATTGGTCATGCCAAGGATTACAAAAGAATAGGCGAAGGGGACACTGGTCTAAACACAGGAGGCATGGGTTGTGTAAGTCCTGTTCCTTTTATGGATAGCGTATTTATGGAAAAAGTGGAACAGCATATTATTAAACCAACTATTCAAGGAATTCATCAGGAAGGACTGATTTACAAGGGTTTTGTATTCTTTGGCTTAATGAATTGCGGGGGTGAACCTTTTGTGATAGAATATAATTGCAGATTAGGCGACCCTGAAACAGAAGTTATTCTACCAAGGCTTCAAACCGACTTAGTAAGTTTACTAGCAGCAGTGGATAATGGCACATTGGTTGATGTAAATATTGAATATAATGAAAATGCATTTGCAACCGTAATGGCGGTAAGTGGAGGTTATCCCGGTGCGTATAAAAAGGACTATCCAATTAGCGGTATCGACTCCACACAAAATATTCCAGATACCCTTGTATTTCAAGCTGGTACAGGCTTAAAGGAGAATGAAATTGTTACAAAAGGAGGAAGGGTTTTAACAGTAACAGCCCAAGGCTCTACTATCCAGGACGCCGTAAAAAAGGCGCAAAACACTTTGTCCCTCATTCATTTCGAAGGCATGAATTTCAGAAAAGATATTGGCTTCGAGTTCAAGTAAAATTTTTTAACAAACCAAGCAATTGATTAATTCACAAAAAGCTTTGTAGTTCAAGGTTTTTAGCTGATTTTTGCATGATTCAAATTGAACTTTAAAATTTTTTCTTATAATGGGATTATTTAATTTTTTTACTCAGGAAATTGCGATGGACTTAGGTACCGCAAATACCCTTATCATTCACAACGACGAAGTAGTCGTGAACGAACCTTCTATTATTGCCCTTAACAGGAATAATATGAAAGAAGTTTTGGGTGTAGGTAAAAAGGCATTGTTAATGCATGAAAAAACACACGAAAGCATCAGAACTATTCGCCCATTAAAAGACGGAGTAATCGCCGACTTTAATGCTGCCGAATTAATGATTCGTGAGTTGATGAAAATGATTTATCCAAAGAAGCCATTATTTCCTCCAAGTTGGAGAATGGTAATTTGTATCCCTTCTTCCATTACTGAAGTAGAAAAAAGAGCGGTGCGAGATAGTGCTGAACAAGCAGGTGCAAAGGAAGTATATATGATTCATGAACCGATGGCTGCGGCTTTAGGTATTGGTATAGATGTAGAAGAACCAGTTGGTAATATGATTATCGATATCGGAGGTGGTACAACTGGTATTACCGTAATTGCATTAGCAGGTATTGTATGTGACCAAAGTATTCGTATTGGTGGTGATGAATTTACAGCCGATATTATGGAAGCATTAAGACGCTATCATAGTTTATTAGTTGGAGAACGTACTGCAGAACAAATAAAAATTCATGTTGGTGCTGCCTTAAAAGATTTAGACAATCCTCCTGATGATATGCCAGTAAATGGCAGAGATTTGGTAACAGGTATTCCAAAACAAATCATGGTTTCTTACCAAGAAGTTGCAGAAGCGTTAGATAAAAGTATTTTTAAAATAGAAGAAGCAATATTAAAGGCATTAGAAACAACGCCTCCAGAATTAGCTGCAGACATCTATCGTCGTGGCCTGTATATCACTGGTGGTGGTTCTTTATTGCGTGGACTAGACAAAAGATTAACTGCGAAAATTAAATTGCCAGTTCATATTGCAGAAGATCCACTTAAGAGCGTGGTACGTGGTACAGGAATTGCGTTGAAAAATTATCAACGTTTCCCTTTCATCATGAGGTAGTCAACATTTCTATAAATATATTTTAATTCACTGCAGTATAAAGTCGATCATTCTTGAAGAACATCATTGGGTTCATACGACATAATTTTACCTTCTTCACTTTTTTGATACTTCAAATTGTGTCGCTAGTGATGTTGTCTTCTTATAGCAAATCACACCAAACTTTTTTCGGAGGTTGGGCAAATCAAGTCACTGGAAATATTAATAGTTATTACAATAACTGGACTTACTTCTTTACTTTAAAAGAAACGAACGCCAAGTTAATTGCAGAAAACATTTCTTTAAGAAATGAACTTGCCCAAAATTTTGTTGCACTTGATACTACTAAAAAAGCAGGAAGCTTGATTCTGAGAAAAGATAGCTTAGAGAAAATAAGAAAATTCTATTACTACCCTGCCAAAGTTGTTGGCAATACCTTCACGCTACAACAAAACTATATTACTATTGAACGTGGTGCTTTACAAGGTGTAAAAAAAGACATGGCAGCAATTAGCCCTGACGGAACTATTGTAGGCGTAGTGGTTGAAGTAAATGATAATTATAGCAAAATAATGAGTTTGCTACACCGCAGTAGCAAGGTAAGTGCCATGTTAAAACGAGATAGAGTTGCAGGAAGCATTGAATGGGACGGAAGCGATCCTAGTATGTTAACGCTAAAAAATATTTCAAAAAGCGCAGCGCCTAAAATTGGAGACACTGTATTAACAAGCCCTTATTCTTCAAATTTTCCTGCACAAATGATGATAGGTAGGGTTACGAAGGTAATAAAGGACCCTTCGAGCAATTTTTTAACATTAAATGTAAAATCTGCAACCAATTTTTACAACCTAGAATATGTTTATTTAGTTGAAAACAAAAGAATGGCCGAGCAACAGCAGGTAGAACAAATTAACTTGAAGAATGAATAGCCTACTTAAAAATATCGCCCGTTTTATACTATTCTTGTTGATACAAATTATCATCCTGAACGAAGTGCCCCCTCTACACAAGTTCATTACACCTTATATTTATTTTTTATTTTTATTGTGGTTGCCCTTTGGTACAAGCCGGCTTGTAATGACATTACTCGGCTTTGTGTTAGGCTATACATTAGATTTATTCATGAATACCCCAGGGCTTCATGCAGCCGCTTGTTTACTGGTTGGTTATATTAGGCCAACTATTTTAAATTTATTCTTAGCACAAGAAGCTTCTGAAGAAATTAACAAAGAACCTAGCATTGGCACAATGGGATGGGGACCCTATTTGTTTTATTTATTTATCCTCACATTCGCACATCATTTTTATTTAGTATTATTAGAATGGCTACAATTTGGAAGTTTTACTTATTTCATTGGAAAAGTATTTACAACAAGTTTAATGAGTATTCTTTTAATAATGTCAGTTGAACTGATCATGAACAGAAGAAAGCTAAAGAAATAACACATGTCAGTATATAATTCGAATAGAGGCGGTGTTATACAAATTATAATTGGTGTTATTTTCATCCTTATTGTTGGACAGCTTATCAGCTTACAGATTATCTCGAATAAATATAAATTAGCCGCAGACAATAATGCCATCTACCGAAAAATTATATACCCTGACAGAGGTATTATTTATGATAGAAAAAAAAGAGCGTTATTAGAAAACAGTATTAGTTACGATTTAGTGGTAATTCCTAATGAGACAAAAGGGGTGGACACTGCAATGCTTTGTTCTATCTTAAATATTGACAAAGAAGAATATAAAAAAAGAATCATTGAAGCAATCATAAAAAATACAAGAGTAAAGGCTGGCGTATTTGAACCATTCTTGTCTCCTGAATTGTTTGCACAATTAAATGAAAATTTATATAGGTTTCCTGGTTTTTCTTTATCGGAAAGGTCTATACGAAGTTACCCATATAATACAGCTGCGCATGTATTAGGTTATGTCGCAGAAGTAGACGTAAATTTTTTAAAGAAACATGCTGCTGAAGGATATGAAATGGGTGACTATGCAGGTATGACTGGGCTTGAAAAGCAATACGAACCTATCCTTATGGGACAGCGAGGGGTAAAGCGTTTCTTAAGAGACAATAAGGGCAAGATACAAGGTGTATATGAAAAAGGAGATTATGATACGAGTGCGATAGCAGGAAGAAATTTATTTACAAGCGTAGATGTGGAAGTGCAACAGCTTGCTGAAAAAGTATTGCAAAATAAAGTAGGAAGTGTAGTAGCCTTAAACCCAAAAACGGGTGGCATTATTGCAATGGCTTCAAGTCCTGGTTATAATCCGAATTTGTTAACTGGTAGCCAAAGAAGAAAAACTATTGGAAGACTTTTAATGGACACCGCACGTCCTATTTACAATCGTGCCATTAAGGGCCAGTATCCTCCTGGTTCTACTTTCAAACCATTGGGTGCGTTAATTGCGTTAGACGAAGGCTTAATCACCCCTTCTTTCGGCTACAATTGTTTTGGATTATATACAGCTTGTGGTAATGCACGTAAATGTGAACACCACAATCCCGGGCATGCTGGAAATTTACAATTAGCATTAGCGAATTCATGCAACTCCTATTTCTTGCAGGTTTTTAGAATGGCTATTGACAACCCAAAATATGGCAATGCAAAACAGGGCTATTTAAAGTGGAAAGAATATATGAACGGGTTTGGATTTGGCAGAAAATTAGGTATTGATTTACCAAGTGAAAACAAAGCCAATATACCTGACACAGCTAGTTATAATAGGGACTTTGGTGGTGCTAGGTATTGGAATAGCTGTTACATGTTAACCCTTGGAATTGGTCAAGATAGAATGACTGCAACCCCACTTCAATTAGCTAATTCAATGGCTTATATAGCCAATGATGGCTTTTTCTATACCCCACATTTTGTAGACAGTATTGAAAATGAAGACGAAGAAGATAAAAATTTATTAGCTGAATTTAGAAAAAAGCAAGTGGTTACCAAAATACCAAAAGCTTATTTTGATGCAATTAAAGAAGGCATGCATGATGTAACCGTTTATGGTACAGCTGCATTTATTAAAATTCCAGGGATAGAATATTGTGCCAAAACAGGAACTGCTCAAAACCCGCATGGAAAAAATCACTCCATATTTGTTTGTTTTGCACCAAAAGACAACCCAACCATCGCCGTGGCAGTAATAGTAGAAAATGCAGGGTACGGATCGGTTTGGGCAGGACCTATTGGAGGCTTGGTGATGGAAAAATATTTGAACGACACCTTAACAGCAGAAAGCCAAATAAAAGCAGATAACCTTTCGAAAGTTGATTTAATGCCGCAAGGTATTAAAGATTGGTATATAAGGCATAATAGGACAGACTTAATGACCCCAATTGAATACAATAATGACGAACTTGGAGACGTTTGGGAAATGGAAGTAGTATCGTCAGAAATGACTTCAAAATTAATTAAAGTAGACACAGTGAAGAAAGACAGTGTCAAGTTGGATACCGCTAAAAAAACAAAAAAACCAACACCTTTCTTACCCAAAAAGATAAGTAAGGAAACAATACTTCCCAATCAAGAAAAAAAGAAAAAGGCATTAAAATAATAAATGGCAAGCTTAGATAATAAAAATAATTTCTCCAAGGGCACAGACCTAGCGGTAATCATCTTATATTTCTTGATGGTGACTATTGGCATTTTATGCATTTTCATGGTTGAATACAATCCCAATGCAAATTGGAGTAGCTCCTTAGTGACAGCTAAAAACAACTATAGCAAACAAATATACTTTGCGCTTTTTTGTAGCTTAGTGGGCATTTTTATTCTATTAACGGATAGCAAGGTTTTTACGGCATTTGCAAATATTTTTTATGCTGGCGGAATTTTGTTAATGCTTGCGACCTTTGTAATAGGCAAGGAAATTAATGGATCAAAAAGTTGGATCCCAATAGCTGGCGGATTCAACTTGCAAGCTGCAGAACTGTGTAAAATATTTACTGCGTTAGCGCTAGCCAAGTTTATTTCCAAACCTGAAACCGATTTTAGCAAAATAAAAAATCACCTCATTGCGGGTATAATGATTTCGCTGCCTGCTGTATTGTCAATCATGCAACATGAAATGGGATTGGCATTAGTGTATAGCGCCTTTATATTTGCAATGTACAGAGAAGGCTTGCCCCCAATTATATTAATTGTACTAGTCTCTTTTGCAATCCTTGTCATAGCAACACTTTTACTTCCACCTGGCATACTAGCTATTATATTAACAGTAATCGCGGGCTTATTTATTTTGTCCATGATTAAGCGATTCAAAAAAAATAAACAAACTATACTTATAGCAATAGGTATTTGGGCAATCTGTTTTGGCACAGTAAGGTTTGCAGTACCTTATATATTCAATAACGTTTTTGAATGTTACCAAACAACGCGTATTTATAGTATGGTTGGTAAAGAATATGATTGTAGCAAGAATGTAAAATCAGCAAGTAAAACCGGTACTTCAAAAGTAAGAAAGCCAGATGACTATAATGTAAAGCAAAGTAAAATTGCGATTGGTTCAGGTGGTTTTTGGGGAAGAGGATTTTTGAAAGGAACTCAAACTAGGGGTAAATACGTACCCGAACAACATACCGATTTTATTTTTACCTCCTTAGGGGAAGCATTTGGCTTTGTAGGCACTTTCACCTTCTTGGCTTTATATTTATTTTTCTTATACCGGCTTGTGCGTATAGCAGAAAGGCAACGTAGTACCTTTTCGCGTGTATACGCTTATAGTGTAATTGGTATTTTCTTTTTTCATATTGCGGTAAATATTAGTATGACCATTGGGCTATTTCCTGTGGTAGGTATACCACTGCCGTTGATAAGTTATGGTGGGTCATCCCTACTTACTTTTACTGTGCTTGTGTTTATTTTATTAAGATTAGACGCTGACAGGCAAATGGTGCTTCGTTAATGCTTAATTTTGCGCTATGCAAATTTATCCTTTATCAGAAGGCAGTTTTACAATTGACCAATCTAAAGTACTTGTCCCATTTGACACTAGTGTAGAAAACTTACAAAACCGTTCCAAGGGAAGTATACTTATCGAAGTGCAACCATTTGTAGTGGTAACTGAAAATGATATAATCTTATTTGATGCAGGGCTTGGCTATTTTAACAAAGCAGGTATTCTGCAGTTACATGATAACCTCATGAAAGTGGGCATTGACCCATCAAGTATCACGAAGGTATTTATGAGTCACTTACATAAGGACCATGCAGGCGGCATTAGCTATTTACACCCCGAATATCAGGAACGCTTTATTAGCTTCCCCTACGCAAAATATTATATACAAAAAAGAGAATTCGACTTAGCTATGAGCGGGCAAAGCAGTTCCTATATTGCCGAACAAGTGAGTATACTAAACGAATTTAGTGGAGTGGTTTGGCTACAAGAGGACGAAGGTGTTATTGACAATATCATTCACTATCAATTAACTGGAGGCCATAGCTTATACCATCAAGTTGCTTGGATTAAAGAAGACGATAGTATATTTTTCTTCGGAGGCGATGTAGCACCACAACTACAACAAATGAAAGCTAGGTTTGTCGCGAAATATGATTTGGATGGTAAAAAATCTATGGAATGGCGTCAACTATGGTGGCAACAAGGTGCTATAGAAAACTGGACCTTCGCGTTTTATCATGATATTCAATACCCAACTTACTTAGCAACTAACTAAGATTAAACAAACATTCATTAGGAATCAATAGGGATATAGCTTTCATGGCAATGCGTCTTATTTTTAGTATATTCGAGTAACGAGTATATGGCAAATTCTACAAACAGTTATGGGGATGAATTTAAAAGAAATGTAACAGACAAATACATTATCTACAATAGTTTATTTGCCGCACTACCCTATTCAGGAATTGCAAATGTTGGTGCATTATTACCTATTCTTCTTGAAACCTGTGAACAAGGTTTTGTAAAAGATAAAACACCTACAGAAATTATTGATTACTTTTTTAGTCAACATACACAGGTAATTACCGAGCAAGAAAAAATTGATCACTTATTTAAATATGTCCAATACATGGAAAGGCAAGTAGTGCTTTTCGATGCAATTGAGGACGCGGCTTTTACAGATGTAAATGAAATAGAAGGTCCAGGCAGCTTAAAAGCATTAATTAGAGAAGTTAATTTTAGTAAAAAAACAGCAGCTTTAAAAACAAAATTGCAGGATTTTACAGTACGCATTGTTTTAACTGCGCACCCAACTCAATTTTATCCTGCAAATGTATTAGGCATTATACACGACATGGGGCAAGCCATTGGGAAGAACGATTTTTTTACCATTAACCAATATATTCAACAACTAGGACTTACTCCGTTTTTCAATAAAAAACAACCTAGCCCAACTGACGAAGCACTAAACTTAATGTGGTATTTAGAGAACGTGTTTTATTACTCAGTGGGGAATATATATAACAATATAGTTAGAGAGGTATTTAATAACGAATATGAAGGTACTAATCCCTTTATTGAATTAGGATTTTGGCCTGGCGGTGACAGGGACGGAAACCCTTTTGTAAACAGTGCTACCACTATTAAAGTAGCGGAAGCATTGAAAAGTAGTATTATTGTGTGTTATTATAGGGACGTTAGAAAATTGAAACGCAAACTAACTTTTTCTAAAGTGGACTTGCTTTTAAGTGCGCTAGAATCCAGATTATATGAGAATGTATTTAGGCCAGACCAAAGCAAACCAATCACTAGTTCAGAAATTATTGAATGTCTAACCCAAATACGACAACTAATTATTACCGAAGATCACTGTTTATATTTACCAAAATTAGATAGCTTGTTGAATAAAGTACACTTATTTGGTACCCATTTTGCTTCTTTAGATATTCGACAAGATAGTCGCATACACCACAAAGTTTTATTAAATATCAGCGAAAGCTTGTTTCAACAAAAAGGGATAACAATTTTACCAACAGATTACTTAAGTTTAAGTGAAGCAGAAAAAATTACTGCATTACAAAAAATACAAGATAAAGTTGACCCTGCCTTATTTACAGATACTATTACCGTTGACACCCTTGAAAGTATCTATGCTATTGCACAAGTACAGGAAATGAATGGGGAAGCAGGATGCCATAGATATATAATAAGTAACTGTCAGGGGGCAGTTAATGTAATAGAACTATACGCGCTGTTTAGGTTATGTGGCGCAGACGAATACATATCGAAAGTAGATATAGTTCCCTTGTTTGAAACCATAGACGATTTAAATACCTCCGAAACTATAATGGATACTTTGTATACAAACACTTTATATGCAAAGCATTTAATTAAAAGGAAGCAACAGCAGACAATTATGTTAGGCTTTAGTGATGGAACTAAAGATGGCGGCTATTTACAAGCCAACTGGAGTATTTTTAAATCTAAAGAAGCACTAACGACCATATCTAGAAACAATGGTATCACTGTTAAATTTTTTGATGGTAGAGGCGGGCCACCATCAAGAGGCGGAGGTAAAACACATCAGTTTTATGCATCAATGGGAAACCAAATTGAAAATAAAGAAATACAACTCACTGTACAAGGACAAACTATTACATCCAACTTTGGGACTATTCAGTCTGCACAGTATAATTTAGAACAATTGGTAAGTGCTGGTGTAAGTCAATCCTTATTTTCAGATACAACAAAACAACTTTCACAACAAGATCGTGAAATACTAGAAACACTAGGCGAACTTAGTTTTCAAACTTACCAACAGCTAAAATCCCATCCCACATTTTTAAGTTACTTGCAAAAATTTAGCCCACTTAATTATTATAGCAAAAGCAATATTGCAAGTAGGCCAGCAAAGAGGGGCGCTGAAACAGATTTACGCTTCGAGGACCTAAGAGCAATTCCTTTTGTAGGAAGCTGGAGTCAATTAAAACAAAATGTGCCTGGGTTTTATGGGGTAGGATCTGCTTTGCAAGCATTAAAAGACAAAGGACTTTGGGAAGAAGTACAATCCCTATTTAATAGCAACTCTTTTTTTAGAACTTTGATTGATAATAGTATGATG
>JBEDKT010000022.1:0-11764 GCA_041172025.1 Bacteroidota bacterium | reverse complement strand
CTTATGCGCAGCGTTAAAATGTTCTATTCTTGTTAAATACACCATTAGTACTATATTTTTGCAAAGATATAAATTTGGCAGCCAATTTCATCGGCTTTTACGACCTTTGAATTATGAGAATTATCATTACTGCCGCTTCCAATATGGAATGGATGCCTACATTCCAAAAAATTAACCCTAAATACGCTACTAATAACAAGCAATTTTCAGTTGGTTTTCATGAATCAGGTATTGGCATGCTGGCTTCAAGCGTTTCCCTAATGAAAATGTTTGCGCAAGAAACCCCCACCCTAATTATTCAAGTAGGTATTGCGGGCTGTTTTGATAAGAAAATTCCTTTAGGTAAAGTATTTGCAGTGAAAGACGATTTTGTAGGGGATATTGGTGTGGTTGAAAAGAAGGTTTGGAAAGATTTGTTTGATTTAAAATTAGATAAACCCAACGACCCACCTTACGAGAAAAAAAGTTTGCCAAACCCTTGGCTAAAGCAATACAATCTTTTAAATATTCCCACTAAAAAAAGTGTAACGGTAAATACTATTACAACCGATAAAAAACAAATTGATTTATTTACAAACCGCTACAAAGCAACTTTAGAATCCATGGAAGGTGCTGCTTTGCATTATATGGGACGCGACTTGTTTATTCCTTTTATTCAATTACGTGCAGTGTCAAATTATATTGGCGAACGAGATAAAAATAAATGGAAAATACATGAAGCTATTTACAATTTGAATGAAACCGTTTTAGCGTACTTAGATGCTTTACATAAAATTGCATAAAATGGAATTAATTGAAATAGGATTTTCCCCTTGCCCTAATGATACCTTTATTTTTGATGCTTTAGTGAATCATAAAATTGACACTAAAGGTTTTGAATTCAAAGTGCATTTACAGGATGTACAAACCCTTAATGAATGGGCATTACAGGGTAAATTAGCCATTTCAAAAATAAGCTACGGCGTTTGGCCACAAGTTAAAAAACAATACAGTTTATTAAATAGTGGTGGTGCCTTGGGTAAAGGTGTTGGCCCTTTATTAATTTACAAGGATAACAAAACAACAGGTAAACCCAATGCCGAAACTATGACCGTTGCAATTCCTGGCATAAACACCACTGCACATTTACTATTTAGTTTAGCATTTCCACATGTGACCAATAAAAAGTTTTTAGTGTTTAACGAAATTGAAGAAGCTGTTTTAAGTGGTGCAGTAGACGCAGGTGTAATAATTCACGAGAACCGTTTTACTTACGCCGACAAAGGACTTTGTAAATGGATGGACTTGGGGACATATTTTGAAGAAACATTTAATGCACCCATACCACTAGGTGGAATAATTGCCCGCAACGACATGCCTTTAGAAAAAGTAACATTAATAGACAACCTAATTAGGCAAAGTGTTGAATATGCATTTAAAAATAGTTACGACAGCTTGCCTGAATATGTAAAATGTCATTCCCAAGAAATGTCAGAACAAGTAATGCGCCAGCACATTAATTTATATGTAAATGACTTTAGCATTGACATGGGAGAAACGGGCCGTAGCGCAATTACGCAATTGGAAAAAGTGTATGGCAATTTATTTATCGGCTAAAGCCTTCTTATAAGCAGCTAGCACACGCTCCCTTGCTACTTCATGCACCACAATTGGTTTAGGGTAGTCAAAACTATCTAGTTCGGGAATCCAGTGTCGTATATATTTTAAGTCCTTATCAAACTTTTCGGTTTGTAAACGCGGGCTAAATACCCTAAAATAAGGCGCCGCATCGCAACCACTTCCACTTGCCCATTGCCAGCCTCCGTTATTTGCTGCTAAATCAAAGTCCAATAATTTTTGTGCAAAATAAGCTTCGCCCCAACGCCAGTCAGTTAACAAATGCTTGGTTAAAAAACTTGCTACTATCATACGTACCCTGTTATGCATAAAACCAGTTGCATTTAATTCACGCATTCCTGCATCCACAATGGGGTAACCTGTGCGACCTTCACACCATGCTTTAAATTCTTTTTCATTATTACGCCATTCAATAAAATCGTATTGAGGCTTAAACGACTTTCCTTTGCCCACTTGCGGAAAATTCCAAAGTATCATGTGGTAAAAATCTCGCCATATTAATTCATTAAAAAAAGTGCTGTTAATGTCCTTTGTTTCCAAAGCTAACTTACGTGCCGAAATTGTACCAAAACGCAAATGCACACTCAAATGGGTAGTGCTACCTTTAATTGCTGGAAAGTTTCTTTGATCGGTATAATTTTTCACAGTACCGGGCTCCCATTTTTTTGAGGGAATTTCGATATCCGTTTTTTTAAACCCCATGGAAGAAAGGCTTGGTATTTTACCCGCCTCCATAGAAACGAAATATTGAATACCTTTTTCGGAAGGGTTGGTTTTAGGCACATGTCCTTCCCAATAGGCACGCCATTTGTTCGCGTAAGGAGTATAAATTGTATATGGCTTCCCGTCGTCTTTCATTACTTCGTCCTTCTCAAATATTACCTGATCCTTAAAAGAATGCAACGAAATGCCTTTTTTGTGAAGCATTTCCTTTATTAAGGTGTCGCGCTCCAAAGCATAGGGTTCATAGTCGTGATTGGTAAAAACGTCGGTGACGGCAAATTCTTTTGTCAATTTTTCAAAAATCTCCATTGGCTGGCCGTATTCAACCCGCATACTTTTGCCTGCTGCTGCCAGCTGTTCTTGAATTCCCGAAATTGCTTGGTGTATAAAATCTACCCTTCTGTCCTCCTTATCGTCTAACCTGTCTAAAATACTTTTATCAAAAATAAAAATAGGCAGCACCTGCTGTCCGGCTTTTTTGGCATGGCTTAATGCATGGAATAATCCGGTATTGTCTTCCAACCTCAAGTCTCTTCTAAACCAAAATATACTAATAGGGTTTTTCATAAATGGGTACCTTTTAACTTGCTTAACAACAATATTAACTGAAAATAGTTCTGTTTTTATATTTAATTTAGCTCATGCAAATTAGTAATATAACAGCGGCTTTGGAATTATGGGCACCATTATCCTACCAGGAACCTTACGATAATGCAGGCTTAATTGTGGGTGACCCCACCACCCCTTGTACCGGAGTTATTTGCTCCCTCGATTGTACCGAAGCGGTAATTGACGAAGCAATTGAAAAAGGTTGCAACCTAATTGTGAGCCATCACCCGATAGTTTTTAAGGGCATTAAGCAGTTTGAACCTAACCATTATGTTTCCAGGGCAGTAATTAAAGCCATCCAAAATAACATTGCACTTTACGCAATTCATACCAATTTGGACAATATTATGGACGGGGTAAACAAGACCCTTGCCGACCGTTTGCATTTAGAAAATCGACGTATTTTGGACCCAAAGCCAGGAATGAAGGACCAGCATGGGCAAGAAATTGGGTCTGGAATTATTGGCGAACTACCCTTAGAAACTGACGAGACTGCCTTTTTAAAATGGATGAAAGAGAAGTTAAATATTAATGTTGCAAAGCACACTTTATTAACAAATAAACAACTGAAAACCATAGCCTTATGCGGTGGTAGCGGAAGTTTTTTAATAAGTCAAGCAAAGGCACAAAAAGCCGATTGTTTTATTACTAGCGACCTTAAATACCACGAATTTTTTGAGGCCGATGGACAACTGCTTTTAGTAGACATTGGGCATGGGGAAAGTGAAAGCTGGGTTCCTAACCTAATTGTTGCTTATTTAACGGGTAAATTCCCTACCTTTGCCGTCCTCGAATCCTTGGTAATTACACAACCTGTATTTTACCTTAAAGATTGAGAAACACCACATTAAGACCATCCAAATAAATTCGAAAATATGGCATCAGTCAAAGACTTTTCAGTAGAAGAAAAATTAGTAAACCTTTACAAGCTTCAAACAGTTGATAGCAAGATCGACGAAATCGAAGTACTTCGTGGTGAGTTACCAATGGAAGTGAAAGATTTAGAAGACGAGGTACAAGGCTTGTTGAACAGACAAACAAGAATTGAAGAAGAAATTAATGGCATCACCGAGTTTATCGAATCTAAAAAAGAAGCGATTAAAGAAAGTGAAGCTTTATTAGTTAAGTACGAGCAACAAAGCGAGAATGTTAAAAACAATCGCGAATTTGAAGCAATCAACAAAGAAATTGAAATGCAAGGTTTAGAAATTAAACTTGCTGAAAAACATATCCGCGACGCTAACGAAGAATTAGGCGAAAAGATAAAGGTGTTGGACGCTGCTAAAAAAACAATCGCTGTTAAAGACGGTGTTTTACAACATAAGAAAGGTGAATTAGAGAAAATCATTGCTGATACTGAAATTGAAGAAAAAGAATTGAGAGCTAAAAGTGCTGACGCAAGAGGTCATATTGACGAGCGTTTATTATACAGCTACGATCGTATCCGTTCTAGCTACCGTAATGGCTTAGCTGTTGTTACCGTAGAAAGAGATGCTTGTGGTGGTTGTTTCAACTCCATCCCTCCTCAACGCCAAAGCGAAATACGTTTACACAAAAAAATCATTGTTTGCGAAAACTGTGGTAGAATATTAGTGGAAGAAGACGTAACTAGTAAAAAATAAGTCGCTTAAACACGATTTTGAAATACCTTGAAAGGGTAGCCTAACCGCTACCCTTTCTTTATTTTACACCTATAATTCGGCATGCCGCATTTATTCATTAAACAATAAAATGTATATTGCAGTACGTAAATGTTAAGCAAACTCGAAATACAAAACTATATCCTAATTGACCATCTTGTGATTGATTTGTCGAAAGGCTTGTCGGTGATCACAGGTGAAACAGGTGCGGGTAAAAGTATTATTATGGGCGCGCTCGGCCTTATTCTTGGGGACCGAGCCGATAGTAGCGTTTGCCGTAATGCCGAGAAAAAATGTTTTATTGAAGGCACATTTACATTAAGCAATAAAGAAAATTATGTTGCCTTTTTTGAAGCAAACGATATTGACATTAGTGATGAAGTGATTATTAGAAGAGAGATAAGTGCGCAAGGAAAGTCGAGGGCTTTTATTAACGACACCCCCATTAATTTAAACGAACTTAGGCAGTTAACTAGCCAACTAGTGGACTTACACCAGCAGTTTGACACTTTAACTTTAGGCGACACCGATTTTCAACGCACCGTTATTGACGCATTAGCGAATATTCAAAAGGACCTTGCTGCCTACCAACTTGCTTATACTAGTTGGAAAGACAACGAGAAGCAACTGAATGGCTACTTAGCCCAGAAAGCGGAATTTGAAAAAATAGAGAGTTATAACAAGCACCTTTTATCGGAATTCACTGAACTGAATTTACAAGAGGGAGAACTAGAGCAGCTTGAACAAGAATTAAAATTCCTGGAAAATGCAGTTCAAATAAAAGCACAATTAGATAGTAGTGTGCAGGCCTTGGACACTGCTGACAATCCAATTGTTCAGCAATTAAAGCAACTATCCCACTCACTTGAAAGTATTGTTAAGTGGCAACCTGCTTTTGAAGAAGTACTTACCCGTTTAAAAGCTGCGCAAATTGAACTAGTTGACGTTGCAAGCGAATTAAGTACCTGGCAGGACAAGATAGAATTTGATGACCAAAAAATAGCAACCATTCAAGAAAGGCTTAGCTTAGGATATAACTTACAGAAAAAACATAAGGTACAAACCACTGCTGAACTAATAGCCATTCAAAAGCAATTGGAATCCGATTTAGAAGCCGTATTAAACCTGGATGACATTATCACTAAACTTACCAAACAAGTTAAGCAGGAGCAGGAAAAGGTGGTTTCGCTTGCAGGTAACTTAAGCGAAAAAAGAACGCAGCAAATTGCTCCTTTTACCAAGAATGTGAACCAATTATTACACCAGGTTGGTATGCCGAATGCGAAAATTAAAGTGACTATCGAAAAGGTGAATTTAAATATTTACGGCGCCGATAAAATTGATATTCTTTTTGACGCGAATAATACCAATAAATTCGAACCAATTCGTAAAGTGGCAAGTGGTGGTGAATTAAGTCGTTTAATGCTTTGTATTAAATCACTTGTAGCTAAGTCGGTTGATTTACCTACCATGATTTTTGACGAAATTGATACCGGTATTTCTGGTGAACCGGCAAAGCAAGTTGGGTTACTACTTCAAAACCTAGGACAAAGCCGACAAATTTTATGTATTACCCATCAACCTCAAATTGCAGCTAAAGGTCATACCCATTTATACGTGTATAAGGAGCAAAAAGGCGCCAATACGCAAACTTTCATGAGGACACTTAGCCCAGAGGAACGCGTTCAACATATCGCCCGAATGATTGGCGGAGACCCTCCTACTAAATCAGCTTTGGACAACGCTACCGAGCTTCTTGCTAAATAAGCTTAGAATTGCTTATTTGTAGTATATTATAATTATTTTTGCGACTACTATAAAACCATAACTAATGGCATACAATTTATTGAAAGGTAAGAGAGGAATTATTACAGGTGCTTTAGACAGCAACTCAATTGCATGGAAAGTGGCTGAAAAAGCGCATGAAGAAGGCGCCACTTTTGTATTAACCAATGCTCCTATTGCTATGCGCATGGGTGAGATTAATGCCTTAGCAGAAAAGACAAATTCTAAAATTGTTCCAGCCGACGCTACAAGCGTTGAAGAACTTACTAACTTATTTACGCAGTCTCAAGAAATATTAGGGGGCAAAATTGATTTCGTTTTACACTCTATTGGAATGAGCGTTAATATCCGTAAAAAAATTGCTTACCCCGAATTGAATTACGACTACTACGCAAAAGGCGTAGACGTCTCAGCAATGTCTTTACATAAAATGTTAAGCGTTGCTTATAAAATGGACGCACTAAACGACCATGCAAGTGTAGTAGCACTTACTTATGCCGCTGCACAAAGGACCTTCCCGTTCTATACCGACATGGCCGATATTAAAGCATTATTAGAATCCATTGCTCGTAGTTTTGGTTACCACTACGGATTAAGAAATAAAGTACGTGTAAACACAGTTTCACAGTCTCCTACTAAAACAACTGCAGGTACTGGCATTAAAGGTTTTGGTGACTTTTTTGACTACGCCGACGCTATTGCCCCATTAGGTAATGCAACTGCTGAAGATTGTGCAAACTATTGCGTGACCTTGTTCTCCGACTTAACTAAAATGGTTACCATGCAAAACTTATTCCATGATGGTGGTTACTCTACTACTGGTGTGAGTGACTTAATCATGCAAAAAGCGGGAATCACAGAATAAAAAATTAAACAAAAAGCAATGGACATTTCCCCTGAACTGATTAACTATATTGGCTACTTAGGTTCCTTCTTAAGTTGTATCACTTTTATACCGCAAGTATACCAGTCATGGAAATCGAAAAGTGTTGGTGACTTGAGTTTTTTAATGATCCTAATAGTTATCACAAGTACCCTTGTTTGGCTAGTGTATGGTTACTTTGTAAGTAGTGGACCAGTGCTTCTTGCAAACAGTATTGTTTTTCTATTAAGCGTGATACTGCTTTATTTTAAATTAACTTTTAAGAAACCATAATATACTTAGCTACAAAAGCTTGTTTGGTTTTAACCTCATAAAAAAAGCGTCCCGAAATATCGAGACGCTTTTTTTATACCTATTGTTAGGACACAAATAGGTTATGCAGCTATTGCTGAAATTATAACTTATAAAAATTCAAAGGAAAACTAATATTAATACTCGTCCTCGTTGAACATGAAATCCTCTTGGCTTGGGTAATCTGGCCAAATGTCTTCGATGCTTTCATACACTTCTCCTTCGTCTTCTAATTCTTGTAAATTTTCAACTACTTCTATTGGAGCACCACTCCTAATGGAATAGTCAATCAATTCATCTTTGGTAGCCGGCCAAGGAGCTTCTTCTAAATAACTGGCTAATTCTAATGTCCAAAACATAGCTTTCTTTTTTGCAAAAGTAGCCGTATAAATGATATAACCAAATGTGTTTTTTCCTCATGATGTAAACAAATTATTAAATTAACAAAAATTCACATGGAATTACTAGGTTTGTGACATGGATCAAGCCACAAAACTACTAGTAGCAAAGGATATTTGGAAGCAATATGGCCCTGTCTCGGTGTTAAAGGGCGTTTCTATGGAAATAGCAAAGGGGGAAGTAGTTTCTATTGTAGGACCTTCAGGAGCGGGTAAATCAACCTTATTGTACATTTTAAGTAGTCTAGAACAGGCCGATAAAGGAGAAATATTTTTTAATGGTCAGAAAGTAAGCGGGCTTTCCGAAAAGCAACTAGCCACTTATAGAAATAATAGTATTGGCTTTGTTTTTCAATTTCACCATTTACTACCCGAATTTACTGCAATCGAGAATGTTTCCATTCCAGGTTGGATAGCAAAACAACCTAAAAAGCAAATTGAGCAAAGGGCCATTCAGCTATTAGATTTTATGGGGCTTGCCGATAAAAAACATAAAAAGCCAAACACCTTATCGGGTGGAGAACAACAAAGAGTGGCTGTAGCTAGAGCACTTTTAAATAACCCTGCACTCATCTTTGCAGACGAACCCACTGGAAATTTAGACAGTGAAAATGCAGCTGCATTACATACACTTTTTATTCGCTTAAAAAAGGAATTTGATCAAAGCTTTCTAATTGTAACACATAATGAAGCATTAGCAAAAATGAGCGATCGCGTGTTAAATATGAAGGACGGTCAAATAATATAGGCTTTTACACACGTGCCTTCCAAGGCATATCTGCAACTCCATTTAAGTGCCCAATGTATCTTGCTAAAACAAATAAATAATCACTTAACCTGTTTAGGTATTTAATTACAATTGGTTCTACAAACAATTCTTCTTCTTGTAAATTTACGCACCAACGTTCTGCTCTTCTACATACGCAACGTGCTACATGCGCCATCGATATTGCAGAATGCCCTACTGGCAAAATGAATGACTTCATTGGAGCTAGTACCGCATTCATTTTATCTATTTCTGCTTCTAGGTTAACTATATCTATTTCGGTTAAATCAGGAATTTGTAAACCTGCTTCAATTGCAGGGTCACATGCAAGGTGAGAACCTACTGTAAACAAACGGTCCTGTACTTCGTTCAATACTTTTTGAATATCGCTATTGTTACTCATATCACTTACTAGTCCAACGAATGAATTTAATTCGTCCACAGTTCCATAAGATTCAATCCTGATATGACTTTTAGGTACTCTTGTACCGCCTATTAATGAAGTTTTACCTAAATCACCTTCTTTCGTGTATATTTTCATAGTTGCTTATATTGAGGGAGTAAAAACCTGCCCTGTGTAAGGTTAACAAAACTAATAAAATAAAGTTTACTAACGATGTGATTTATTAAGGGTGTCGGTTTCAATATTTCCGTCTTTTAAGCGAACTACCCTATGTGCATATTGTGAAATGTCTTCCTCGTGCGTTACTAAAATTACTGTATTACCTCCTGAATGAATTTTCCCAAATAATTCCATTACTTCAACAGATGTCTTAGAATCTAGGTTTCCTGTTGGCTCATCTGCTAATAAAATTGCAGGGTTGTTTACCAGTGCACGTGCAATAGCAACACGTTGTATTTGCCCACCACTTAATTCGTTGGACTTGTGATGGCTACGGTCGGCTAATCCTACTTTTTCTAAGGCTACCATAGCCCTTTCAATTCTTTCTTTTTTTGAAACACCTGCATATACTAAAGGAAGTGCTACGTTTTCTGCGGCAGTTAACCTTGGTAGTAAATTAAATTGTTGGAATACAAATCCAATTTGAGTATTTCTAATTTCAGCTAATTCGTCATCGGACATAGTACTCACATCATGTCCATTTAAGTTATACATACCTTTTGTGGGCGAATCCAAGCAACCCAAAATATTCATTAAGGTACTTTTACCACTACCCGACGGCCCCATTAACGCTACGTATTCATTCTTAAGGATATCTAAGTCAATGCCCTTTAGCACTGGAATAGCTTGTCCTGCCATAAAATAACTCTTCTCAATTCCCCTTAATTGTATAACCGATGACATATGATATTATTTATGTATTACTTTAGGCACTTTAAAATAAGTACCGTCTGAGTCAGGAGCATTTTTTAATGCTTCCTCTCTAGAAATAGAACCTTGTACTTCGTCGGGCCTAAGTACATTGTAAGCGTCGCCCATATGCATTAATGGAGGCGTTCCAGTAGTATCCAAGGCATTTAATTGTTCTACAAATACCACTAGATCCTGCATATCCGCAACCAACTTGTCCATTTTATCGGGTGCCACATTTAACCTCGATAAATGTGCTAAATGGCTAACTAATTTAGGATCAACTTGCATAATACAAATGTAGTTTAAAGCTTGGAACCCTCAAGCTGGTTTTGTTAAAAGGTCAAATGACCCAATCAGTGGCAAACATTTACCGCCTTTGTTCCTAAAATTAAAAGTTTTTTTTGAAATTAGTTGCATAACTAACTAATTTTACAACAAATGCTTTTATATGCAACGTTCCATAAAAAATGTAGTGGTTTTAGGTAGTGGTGTAATGGGTTCTCGTATTGCTTGCCATTTTGCAGGTGTAGGTGTGAAAGTTTTATTGTTAGATAGGTTAAATCCTGGCACCGAGGAAAGTACAAAAACAAAAGAAAGGAATAAGCTGGTAGACGATTCACTACTTGCCGCTATTAAATCAAATCCTTCTCCTTTGTATGCTCAAAAATTTGCAAAGAATATTAGTACAGGAAATTTCACCGACGATATTGCAAAAATTTCGACAGCGGATTGGATTATTGAAGTAGTTGTAGAAAGGTTAGACATTAAAAAAATCATTTATGATGAAGTAGAAAAATATAGAAGACCAGGCACATTAGTAAGTTCTAATACTTCGGGTATCCCCATTCATTTAATGGCAGAGGGGCGTAGCGAAGATTTTCAAAATCATTTTTGTGGCACACACTTTTTTAACCCTCCAAGATACTTACGTTTATTAGAGGTAATCCCCACTGCAAAAACAAGCCAGGAAGTAATTGATTTTCATTTGCATTACGGGGATGTATTTTTAGGAAAAACAACTGTTTTATGTAAGGACACTCCTGCTTTTATAGCTAATCGTGTAGGGGTTTTTAGCATGATGAGCGTATTGCATATAATGGAGAAACTAAATTTAACCATTGACGAAATTGAAGCATTAACGGGTCCAATAATGGGACGTCCAAAATCGGCTACGTTTAGGACTGCCGATGTAGTTGGTATTGACACTTTAGTGAAAGTAGCAAAAGGCGTTGCCGACAATTGCCCTAATGACGAAGCAAAACATATTTTCACTTTACCTGCTTGGTTAGAAAAGATGGTAGAAGAAAACTGGTTAGGAGATAAAACAGGACAAGGATTTTTTAAGAAAATTAAAACTGCTACGTCTAAAGAAATTCTAACTTTAAATTTAACCAGCTTTGCGTATGAGCCTCGCGTTAAAGCAAAGTTTGCTTCTATTACCGCGGCTAAAGCAATTGAAGCTTTACCTGATCGTTTAAAAGCTTTGTATGCAGCAACCGATAAAGGTGGTGAATTTGTACGTGCATTTCACTTTGCTTTATTCGCTTATATTAGTAACCGTGTCCCAGAAATTAGTGATGAACTTTATCGCGTCGACGATGCTTTAAAAGCGGGATTTGGTTGGGAAATTGGCGCATTTGAGTCATGGGATACTTTAGGGGTAGCTAAGGTTACAGCCGACATGAAAGCAGCTGGTATAACTGTTGCCCCATGGATAGACACTATGCTTAGCAAGGG
>JBEDKT010000021.1:0-7754 GCA_041172025.1 Bacteroidota bacterium | reverse complement strand
ATAGTGGGCTCTTTATTTTTAGATTTTATTCAAAAGACGGGAAGACAAATCAGAATTTCAAAATACTGAAGCTTTAGTTATCAATTAATATATTTAAGCTAACTAACTAACCCAGTAAAATCTTTTCTATAGTGGGTGCAAAATGCGCATGCTCGAGTGCATGTATTTTGTTTGCTAAAGTTTCAGCTGTCTCACCTGCTTCTACTAAACAACGCGCTTGAAATATAATATCGCCTTCGTCATAATGTGCGTCTACCCAATGTATAGTTATTCCTGATTCAGTTTCTCCTGCTTCAATAATTGCAGCATGCACGCGGTTACCATACATTCCCTTTCCTCCATATTTTGGTAACAATGCCGGATGAATATTTACAATTGCTTTTGGATAGGCATTCACCAACACTTCGGGTACTTTCCATAAGAAACCTGCAAGTACAATAAAATGGATGTCTGCATTTTTCAAACTGTCTACATACCCTGTAGCCGAGAATTCGGTTTTGTTAATTATAAGCGTGGGAATACCTTTTTCGGCTGCTATTGCTAACACCCCAGCCCCCGGAACATTGCAAACTATTAAGGACACTTTTATAACTCCTTGGTTTTCAAAGTATTCAATTATTTTTTTAGCATTTGAACCCGCCCCTGATGCAAATATGGCCACATGTATTGGCATTGCAGCCCGGCTAACTGAATTATGGGTTATTTTATTATAGTGAGTACTTTCATTTTCAGCCCCCGCCGTAGTTTCTGCTTTCGCCACTCCCTTGCCAAACAACCTGGCTAACATTCGGGATAAATACCCCTTAAAAAAGCGAAATTGGCCTGTTACCAAACTCACGAAAATTACCGAAAATGGCCATAAAATGGTCAAAACTATAGGATAAAACACCCAATATGCCACATTTTTCTCCAAAAACACCAAATTAAGCAATTGCTTGTTTAGGTACCCACTTAGGCTACCTCCAATGGCAAAAGTGAGCATAATTAGCCAAAATTGCACCGCGCCAACGCCCCACTTTTGTTGTAATTTATTGAATTGCTTCATTTTTCAGTTGTTTTTCAGCTCCAAACCCAAAGGTGTGTCTTTTTTTCAAATTGCAATCAACCTTTGGTCATAATTTCTCACCGTTTTAGCGATCATTACAATTTTGTGACACTATTGGGCTTAATATCACCCTAAACA
This sequence comes from Bacteroidota bacterium, assembly GCA_041172025.1. Classification (GTDB taxonomy): domain Bacteria; phylum Bacteroidota; class Bacteroidia; order Chitinophagales; family Chitinophagaceae; genus Sediminibacterium. The sequence goes on along the minus strand of JBEDKT010000021.1, from coordinate 6,571 downwards.
TTGACACTCAATATATTTAATCAAAAAAAAGTACCTATTTGTTGCTATTGAATCCCTTTCTTAGTTAATTTTGCTCCCGTTCAAGGATATTTTTCCACACTAGACACTGTTTGTGTATATGACAATTTTAAGAAGCCTAGCCAAGATCGTTTCGATCTTACTATTTATTACCCTTAGTTCTACTATTGGGAACCAACTAAACGCGCAAGACGGAAAAGCACTTTTCCAACAGAATTGTGCATCATGTCACGCTGTTAATAAAAAGTTAACCGGTCCCGCATTAGCTGGCGTTGAAGAACGTTGGTCAGAAAAAAAGAATCTGTATGCGTGGATTAAAAACAGCGCTGCATTTTTGAAAACTGGCGACCCATACGCAAACAAATTGTATGCAGAATACAATAAAGTTGCTATGAACAATTTCCCTGGTTTAGCTGACGCGGACATTGATGCAATTTTAGCTTACATCAAAACCGTTCCTGCTCCAGGTGCTGCTCCTGCTGGTGGTGCTGCTACTAGTGGTGTTCCTGCTGAAGAATCGGATAACACTTTAGTATTCGGAATTTTAACATTGATTCTTGCATTTGTTGCTTTAATATTATTACAAGTTAATAGTAACCTTAGAAAATTAGCTGACGACAAATCAGGTATTACTGCTATTGTTCCTGTTCCTTTTTATAGAAAGAAAGCGAATATCGCATTCGTTGCTATTATATGTTTTATTGCTGGTGGTTATATGACTACAGTTGGGGCAATAAACCTTGGTCGTTCTAAAGACTACCAACCTGAGCAACCAATTTATTATTCTCACAAAGTGCACGCTGGCGTTAACCAAATTAATTGCCAATACTGTCACACTGGTGTTTACCAAGGCAAACAAGCTACACTTCCTAGTGTGAACGTTTGTATGAACTGTCACACTGCTATTAATGAATACAATGGTGCGCCATTGGTGAAAGAGAATGGTGATATAGTGGATGGTACTGCTGAAATCAAAAAATTATACGAGTACGCTGGTTACACACCTGGTGAAACTTGGGATGCTTCTAAAGCTAAACCAATCGAATGGGTGCGTATACACAACTTACCTGACCACGTTTACTTTAATCATGCGCAGCACGTAAATGCTGGACAAGTTTCTTGTCAACAATGTCATGGTGAAATTCAAAACATGGGTGAAGTAAAACAATTCGCTGACTTAAGTATGGGTTGGTGCGTTAACTGTCACAGAGAAACAAAAGTTCAATTTAAAGACAATGGTTTTTATAGTATCTATGAAAAATTCCACGCCGATTTAAAGAGTGGTAAAATTGATAGCACTAAAGGAATTACTGTTGAAAAAATTGGTGGTACGGAATGTCAAAAATGTCACTACTAGCACTTAATTGAATTAATAAAGACGCGTAATACTATATATACATTATTATGGAGCAAAAAAAGAACTGGCAAAGTTTTGGTGAATTAAACAAATCTGCCGCCTACACTAAAGAGGTTGAAAACGAATTTAAAGAAGAACTTCCTTTCGTTGCCGATGAGAGCAAAAGCTTTTTAGAAGCTAAAGCACCTCGTCGTGACTTTTTAAAATATTTAGGTTTTAGTACAGCTGCGGCAGCAGCTGCAGCGAGTTGTGAAATGCCAATTAAAAAAGCAATTCCTTTCGCTAACCGTCCTGAGGATATCGTTCCTGGGAATGCTAACTATTATGCTACTACTTATGTGCAAGACGGTGATGTGGTAAGTATTCTTGCTAAAGTACGTGATGGCCGCCCTATTAAATTAGAAGGTAATGATTTATCTCCTTTAACGAATGGTGGTACTAGTGCACGTGTGCAAGCTGCAGTACTTGACTTATATGATACTGCTCGTTTACGTTTCCCAACTATTGAAGGTAAAGAAGCTACATTCGAAGCAATTGATAAAGCTATAGCTAGCGAACTTTCGGGTAATGCAGTAATTGTTACTAGCACTATCACTTCGCCTTCTACTAAGGAAGTAATTGCTAAATTTTTAGCAAAATATCCTGGTAGCAAACATGTTACTTATGACGCTGTTTCTTTTAGCGGTATGCTTTTAGCAAACGAAGCTAGTTATGGTAAACGCGTTATCCCTTCTTTCCAATTTGATAAAGCAAAAACAATTGTTTCTTTAAGCGCCGATTTCCTAGGTACTTGGTTAAACCCTGTTGAATTTGCTAAGCAATATGCTGTTGGAAAAAGAATAGATGAAAAAAATCCTGCAATGAGCAAGCATATCCACTTTGAAACAGTGGCTAGTATGACTGGTTCTAATGCAGACGAAAAATATTTATGTCGCCCTTCAGAAATGGGTGCTATTGCATTAGGTTTATTGAATGCAGTTAAAGGCGCTGAAATTACTGGTATCAATGATGCAAAATTAAAAGCAGGTATCGAAGCTGCAGCTAAAGCATTAACTGCACACAAAGGCGCTGCTTTAGTAGTGGCTGGTAGCAATGACGTTAACGTTCAAATTTTAGTGAACGCAATTAACGATGCAATTGGCGCAAACGGTACAACAATTAATTTTGGTGTTACTGTTAATTACCGTCAAGGTATTGACAGCGACTTTGCTACTTTATTAGATGATATGAATGCAGGTAAAGTAAACGCGGTTTTATTCCACGGTGCTAACCCTGTTTACACTTGGCCTAATGCCGACAAAGTAAAAGCTGCTTTAGCAAAAGTTAAAACAACTATTTCTTTCAGTGGTAAATTAGACGAAACAACTGCTACTTGTAAATTTGTAATTCCTGATCATCACTTCTTAGAAAGCTGGGGTGATGCAGAAGCAGCTAGTGGTTATATTTCTTTTATTCAACCAACTATTGCTCCTTTATTTAAAACACGTGCGTTCGCTGATTCATTATTAAAATGGAGTGGTGACACAACCGACTATACTTCTTACGTTAAAAATTATTGGTCTGCTAAATTAGGTGGCGAAAATAATTGGAACACTACATTACAAGCTGGTGTGTTAAACCCAACGCTTGCTAATGTTGCTGGTGCTTCTATTAACGGTGCTGCTGTTGCAAGTGCAACTGCTGCAGTTACTGCAAGTAAAATTGCTACAAAAATTGAATTAGCATTATACCAAAAAGTAGGTATCGGTGCAGGACAAGGTGCAAGTAACCCTTGGTTACAAGAATTACCAGATCCTGTTACACGTGCTACTTGGGATAACTATATTATTGTTTCTCCAGCAATGGCGAAAACTTTATTAAACATCGACTTGAACAATCCTGGTCAAGCAGATGCTTACGAAGTACACCCTCCTAAAAAAGTGGTGAAATTAACTGCAGGAAATGTTTCTATCGAACTTCCTGTTTTAATTATTCCTGGTACACATCCACAAACTGTTGGTATCGCTGTTGGTTACGGTCGTGCAGAAGCACTTGGTAAATCGGTAGTAGGTACTGGTAAAAATGCTTTCCCATTAACAAGCTTTAATGGCAAAACAATTTCTTTAGATGTTGCTGATGTTACTTTAACATTAACAAACGAAACTTACCCAGTTGCTTTAACACAAACACATTTCCGTTACGATACTGATTACGGTAACCGTACTGAAGTGATGAAAGAATTGTCATTGGCTTCTTACCTTGCGCATCCTTCTGAGATCCGTGAAGAACGCGACCACGAATTAAGAATGGTTACTTCGGGTGGTGATAAGTTAAAAGAATTTGAAGCAACTGAAAAGTTTGATAAGAACGGTACTATGTATCCTGTTTACGACCGTCCAGGTATTAAGTGGGGTATGAGTGTGGATTTAAATAGCTGTAATGGTTGTGGTGCTTGCGTGGTAGCATGTAATGCAGAAAACAACGTTTCGGTTGTTGGTAAACCTGAAGTTTTACGTGGCCATGAAATGCATTGGTTACGTATCGATAAATATTTTAGTGGTGATATGGAAAACCCGAATGTGGTATTCCAACCTTTAATGTGTCAACATTGTGACAACGCTCCTTGTGAAAACGTTTGTCCAGTTGCTGCAACTAACCATAGCAGTGAAGGTTTAAACCAAATGACTTATAACCGTTGTATTGGTACTCGTTATTGCGCGAACAACTGTCCTTTCAAAGTACGTCGTTTTAACTGGGCTGATTATAATGGTGCTGATAGTTTCCCTGATAACCAAGTAGGAATTGTAAATGATGTAGTATTAGACTTAAACGACGACTTGTCAAGAATGGTGTTAAACCCTGACGTGACTGTACGTTCTCGTGGTGTAATTGAAAAATGTTCTTTCTGCGTTCAACGTTTACAAGCTGCTAAATTAGATGCGAAGAAAGATTCTCGCCCTATGGTTGATTCAGATGTGAAAGTTGCTTGTCAACAATCTTGTCCTACGAATGCAATTAATTTTGGTAACGCGAATGACAAACATAGCGCAATTACTAAAGTGCGTGTAGAAAACCCTAACCGTCAGTTTTATGTGTTAGAGCAATTACACGTATTACCTAATGTTACTTACTTAGCAAAAGTGAGAAACGCGGGTGAAGCAGAAGCGGGTCATGAAACAAAAGCGGGTCACGAAGAGAAATCAGAAGCGGGTCATGAAACAAAAGCAGCTCATTAATATTGAGTAAAAAATAGAACTAGTATTTAGATTAAAAAATTTAAGAAATAGTAGACATGCATTTAAAGTACGAATCACAATTGCGCGAACCTTTAGTATACGGCGAAAAAACTTATAGCCAAGTTACTAAAGACATTCTGCGACCTATTGAATCCAAGCCAACTCGTTTATGGTACATTGGCTTTTTCATCGCTGTTTCCTTACTTATGTTTGGAGGCTACAGCGTTTATCGTGAGGTGACTTATGGTATTGGTCAGTGGAACCTTAACAAAACAATCGGATGGGGTTGGGATATTACCAACTTCGTGTGGTGGGTTGGTATCGGTCACGCTGGTACTTTAATTTCTGCTGTATTATTATTGTTCCGTCAAGGTTGGAGAACAGGTGTTAACCGTGCTGCAGAAGCGATGACTATTTTTGCCGTTATGTGCGCTGGTCAATTTCCTATCTTCCACATGGGTCGTGTTTGGATGGCTTTTTATGTAATGCCTTATCCTAACTCACGTGGTCCATTATGGGTGAATTTTAATTCTCCTTTATTATGGGACGTTTTTGCGATTTCTACTTACTTCACTGTTTCCTTATTATTCTGGTATTCTGGTTTATTGCCTGACTTCGCAACGGTGCGTGACAGAGCGTTTACTAAACTTAGAAAAAAATTATATGGTATTGCTGCTTTCGGTTGGACTGGTTCAACTAAGCATTGGCAGCGTCACGAGAGTTTGTCATTAGTATTGGCAGGTTTAAGTACTCCGCTAGTATTGTCAGTACACACAATTGTATCTTTTGACTTTGCAACTTCAGTTATTCCTGGTTGGCATACTACTATCTTCCCTCCTTACTTCGTTGCGGGTGCGATTTTCTCTGGTTTTGCAATGGTGCAAACCTTATTATTAATTGTACGTAAAGTATTTGGCTTAGAAGACTATATCACTATTGGTCACGTTGATTTAATGAATAAAGTAATTGTACTTACTGGTTCTATTGTAGGTATCGCTTACTTAACTGAATTAATCATGGGTTGGTATTCTCAAAATAAATATGAAGGATATAGTTTCTGGTATAGACGTGCTTATTTATTTAGCCCTTATGGCTGGAGCTATTGGGGTATGATGGCTTGTAACGTATTGTCTCCTCAAATTTTCTGGTCTAGAAAAATGAGAAGAAACGTTTTCGTTACTTTCTTCATGAGTATTATTGTGAACATTGGTATGTGGTTTGAGCGTTTTGTAATTATCGTTACTTCATTATATCGTGACTACTTACCTTCTAGTTGGTCTGTTTACTACAGTCCTACTATTTGGGAAATTGGTTTCTACATGGGTACATTCGGTTTATTCTTCACTTGCTTCTTCTTATTTGCTAAATACTTCCCTGTTATTGCAGTGGCGGAAATTAAATATGTATTGAAGAGAAGTGGTGAATCGTATAAACCTGGTTTTGATAAAATTGAAGCGCAACCACTTGACTCATTTGTTCACGATAACGCGCATCACTAAATTAATTATTGATTAAGACAATATATTATGGCACAAAAGAAATTTGTAGTTGGCTGTTTTGATGATGAAGCCGTTTTATTTCCTGCAGTAAAGCAAGTGCGTGCTGCTGGGTATAAAATTAAAGATGTTTACACGCCCTTCCCGGTGCATGGTCTTGACCACGCCTTAGGTATGCGTGAAACAAGTATTCACACTGCTGGTTTTATTTATGGTATCACTGGTACCACTACAGCAATTAGTGCAATTAGCTGGATCTTCACTAAGGACTGGCCTTTAAACATTGGTGGTAAACCACACTTTGCTTTACCAGCTTGGATCCCAATTATTTTTGAATTAACTGTATTGTTTGCAGCCGTTGGTATGGTGCTTACTTTTTTATACTTATGTCAATTAGCGCCAGGTGTTAAAAAACACCATTTCCATAAACGCGCTACTGATGATTTATTTGTAATGGTTATTGAGTGTACTGAAAAAACAAATGC
>JBEDKT010000020.1:0-3663 GCA_041172025.1 Bacteroidota bacterium | reverse complement strand
AAATACCATTTCCAGACAATTCATTCGACGGAGCAATGGTTGCTTTTGGGGTACGTAATTTTGCTGACTTAGAAAAAGGTTTGAAAGAAATAAATAGAGTTTTGCAACCGGGAAGTAAGCTAGTGATATTAGAATTTTCGCAACCAACTAGTAGTTGGTTCAAGCCTATTTATAATTTATATATGAAATGGATTACACCAACAATAGGACAATTATTTTCCGGAAATAAGGCTGCTTATTCTTACCTAAATGAGAGTGTGATAGCTTTCCCAGAAGGTCCTGCATTTTTAAAAATATTTGAACAATCCGGATTTACTAAAGTTTCCCAACAAAAATTAACCCTAGGCATATGCAGCATTTATTGCGGAAGCAAATAATATTAATTGTACTTTTAGTTGCAAGTAGCGTTTCTGTATTTGCACAAAACGACGAAGTTTTTCAACCAGACCATGACGACTTACCTTATTATTTAGGTATGAGTATTGGATTAAGTAATAGTTACCTAAACCCCAAAAGAGGAACAAATTTTTTGCTAGCAAAGGACGATGCTGCAAAATATTTATTGCAACAATCGACGCCTTACTTAAACCTAGGTTTAACGGGTACGCTAAAGTTAACCAACAGACTTTTAATTAGAGTGAACCCTACTTTACTTATTTCAGACAGTAGGATTGCATTCAGGTATACCACCGATAATTTAAAAGCGTACACTCCACTTATATCAACCGACGATACCCTTTCTTATACCATACCGTCCACTATCATTGACCTTCCAATTGCTCTTAAATTTCAGTCGGATAGGTATAATGCTTTTAGGCAACCCGATATGATGAGGCACTATATATTGGCAGGCGCAAAATTTGCATTTGACTTGAGTAGTGAGAAAAAACCAACTAAGGAAGCCCCCACTTTCCCTTATGACAATGAAATAAAAGGAATGGATATGTCCTTAGAACTGGGGCTAGGACTTAGTTTTTATTTACGCTATGCTACTATATCTCCCGAGATAAAATTCAGTTACGGCTTGAGAGACTTAAGGAAAACTGGCTCGATAAAATATCCTTTGCTTTCTGGAGTGGACAAAGTCACTTCTAATTTTATTTATTTTACCATACATATCGAAAACTAAAAAAAATGAGTAACTACCTTATTAAAAATACCATAATTGTAAACGAAGGGAAAAAAGTAAGTGGTGACGTACTCATTAAAAACGGAAGAATTGAAAAAATTGCTTCTAGCATTCATGCCAAAGAAGCAGTTATAGAAATAGACGGACAGGGTCAATTCTTACTACCTGGGGCTATTGACGACCAAGTACATTTTAGGGAGCCTGGTTTAACGCACAAGGCCAATATATATACAGAAGCAAAAGCTGCAGTAGCAGGCGGGATAACTAGTTTCATGGAAATGCCCAATACCCAACCACCCGTATTTACACAAAGCTTACTAGAAGACAAATATGCAATTGGAGCTGCTAATTCATTAGCGAACTATTCTTTTTTCATGGGTACTTCTCAGGATAATTTAGAAGAAATATTAAGGACAAACGAGAAGAAAAATGACGTGTGTGGCGTTAAAATTTTTATGGGATCTAGCACAGGAAATTTATTAGTTGATAACCCTATACAGCTTGAAAAAATATTTGAAGGATCGGAGTTATTAATCGCAACACATTGTGAAGAAGAAAGCATCATAAAAAGAAACAAGGCAGCTTTAGAGGCAGTTAAATCAAAGTTAGAGCCTTCAGACCACCCAATAATAAGAAATGAGGAAGCTTGTTTTGAGTCGTCATTTAAAGCTATTCAATTAGCTAAGAAATTTGACGCACGCTTACATATACTGCATATAAGTACAGCCAAGGAATTACAACTGTTTTCGAATATGCGCCCATTGGCTGAAAAACGCATCACCGCAGAAGTGTGTGTGCACCATTTACATTTCACTGCCGATGACTACGCTATATTGGGAAATTTAATTAAGTGTAACCCTGCAATTAAAGCCCCTGATAACAGGAAAGCTTTATGGGAAGGGTTGCTAAATGACCAATTAGATGTAATTGCTACAGACCATGCACCGCATACATGGGATGAAAAACAAGGCGACTACCTTAATACACATGCAGGATTGCCATTAGTGCAACACTCCGTAATGTTGATGTTGAAATATGTAAAAGAAGGGAAGCTTACTATGGAAAAAATGGTGGAAAAAATGAGTCATGCAGTGGCAACTTGTTTTCAAATAAAAGAACGTGGATTTATTAGAGAAGGCTATCATGCTGACCTAGTTCTTGTACAAGAAAATCCTTATACCATTACAAAAGAAAATATTTTATATAAATGCGGATGGAGTCCTTTAGAAGGAACTACTTTCCCTTATCAAGTAAACAGCACTTTTGTAAATGGCCATTTAGCATACCATTTAGGACAGTTTAATGAAGCACAAAAAGGAGAAAGACTACAATTCAACAGGGGATAAATTAACACTTCGTAATGCAAGTAGATAAAATAACCTTACAAGATATTGGCCTATTTGATAATGAAGAAAGTAAAGGGCTTATAACGCACCTGAACCATTGTAAAACCAATGGAGGTATTATACTTTTTGAAAAATATTTATCCCAACCACTCTCCAATCATAAGGAAATCCTAAATCGCCAACAGGCGTTGGCTATATACATACAGCAATTACCTTTTGGCGAGTCCCTGAAAATTACGAATGGCACTACTTTGGTAATTGATAAATTTTTTGAAACGAGTTTTGAAAATATACCTATCCAAATTAGTGCGCTTGGCGCATACTGGTTCCGATTTTCTAATAAAGCTGATTTTTCTTTAATAAAATATTCGGTAGAACACCTTGTCACTTTTTATCAAAACCTAAATGAATGGATAGCCCTTTTTGAATTGCAAACCGGGAATCCTATTATAGATGCATTGGTACATAAAGTGAAAAAGATACTAGCCCACCCAGCTTTAGTGAATATTCAATCTAAATCAGCCTTAAAGGATCCTCAGTCAATATTGTCATTAGCCTATTTTTTTATTTACCAATATAGAAACAATACAAGATCCCTGCTTGAATGCTTTTACGAGATAGACGCTTATTATAGCATGGCCACCGCTGTCAAAAAATACCATTTCGAATTCCCCACCTGGGTGGAAAGTAGTACTCCCTATTTTGAAGTGGAAGCAGCAATACACCCGCTAATAAAGGACCCTGTCCATAATAGTATTACCCTTTCACGCGAAAGCAACTTACTATTCCTTACGGGTGCGAACATGGCTGGGAAAAGCACATTCATTAAAACAATTGGCATTGTATTGTACTTAGCCCATATTGGCATGGGCGCACCGGCAAAAAAAATAAAGCTATCCTTGCTAGATGGGCTAGTTACCAACCTTACTATAGCCGACAATGTAGTAAAAGGAGAAAGTTATTTTTTCAATGAAGTACAAAGAATAAAAAATACCATTGAAAAAATTAGTGACGGCAAAAAGTATTTTGTTTTAATTGACGAACTTTTTAAAGGAACTAATATTCAAGATGCAATGAAATGTAGCATTAAGGTTATCCCAGGTTTACAAAAATCAAGAACCAGTTTGTTTATTATATCTACACACTTATATGAAATAAGCGACGAACTAAAATCATATCCCAATATAC
>JBEDKT010000019.1:0-5750 GCA_041172025.1 Bacteroidota bacterium | reverse complement strand
CTTGTCAGAAAGAAAATGGCAAAGCCCCAAGAAATTAAACACCCGGTATGTATCACGGTTTTAGTAATGGTAGAAAAGCTAATACTATTTGCCACAAACATTAGGGGGATGCTGGTGCCTAATATAATTAATCCAATATTGAAGCTGTTGGTTATTTGGTTAGCTGTAATTACTTCTGCAAGTAATACGCCAATGCATAAGTAACCTGAAATAAATACTAAGGGATGCGCTGCTCTCCAATGGGCATTTGATTTTTCCATTGGGAAGTATACCCAATGTTAGGAATAAAAATAGTACGGCAAATACTTAACTGCCTAACAAAAAAACGGCTAGTTTTTTATGTAGCTCAGGTTTATTTTGTTTCCAATAACTAATTGGTGCGGTTTTAATCCATTCTTGTGGTGCGGTAATGTCCACGCCTATACACAATTTAGTATTGGGGTGGCAATGCTGTATTATGGCCTCTAATAGTTGGTTATTCCTATAAGGGGTTTCAATAAATAACTGAGTGCAGTTTCTTAGTCTTATGTCTGCGTCTAGTGATTGTATTTTTTTACCTCTTTCGGCTGCGTCAATTGGCAAATAGCCATGAAACTGAAATAATTGCCCGTTCATCCCGCTTGCCATAAGTGCTAATAATAGTGAAGATGGGCCAGCATAAGGCTTCACAATGGCGCCTAAGGACTGTGCAGCAGCAACTAATATTTGGCCAGGGTCGGCTATACCAGCACATCCTGCTTCTGACACGATACCAATATTTTTACCCTCCTTTAATAGCTGGTTGAATGCTTTAATCTGGTCAGCTTCTACTTTATGAATAGGGTGCCATATATAGTTATCAATGACCATTTCCTTCCATAGTTTTTTAAAATAGCGCCTCGTGGTTTTTTCGTTTTCAACAAAAAAAGCGTCACACTGTTGAATCCATTTTTTGGTATCAGTTGGCAATGCTTCCCATCCTTCCTCATGCAATAACATGGGTAATAAATATACTTTTCCTAAATTCATTCAATATTGTCTTTAACTTCTTGTGTGTTTAAATGTGCTGCTATTAGGGCGTAAAAAGGAGCTGTCATCCACCCAATTATAGGAATTAAGTGTATCATATAAAACAATAGTCCGTTGCCTATAGGTAATCCTTTGTGGTTAGTTACATAAGCAGATGCGGCTATTCGGCTTCTATTTTCAGTGGCTAATCCATAATCTAACATTGCATAACCGTAAAAATAACATTCTATTAAAATGGTTAATATGGGTGTGAACCAGCCTACTACGGGTAATGTACAAATAAGCACAATTGAAATTAAGTATACAGTTTGCCAAAGCAAATTGGTTAGGTTAAGCCTTATTGCCCTAAATATTAATTTTTTATAGGTTGCTGTATTAAATACAAACACTTCTTTTTTTTGTATTGCTTCAATATGCATATGTAAGTATGAAAAGAAGGGAGAAAATAAAATCAGGAATAGGTATTTGAATAAAGCAAAATAAAACAATAGCAAGGTAAACCAAAGCCAAAAACTTCCCATGGTTATAAAAAAACCAATAAGGTCACTACTTAAACTATCGACCCATGATTTTAAACCTGTTTTTAAAATGATCCATTCAATAAAAAAACTAGATGATTGACTAAAATAGTTCATGCCCTCTACAAAAAGGAATGCATAAATAATACCTGGCACCACCATCCACTTCCACAACTTGTGTTGCATAATAAAGCGATGTGCCATAAAATAGGCCCGAAAAGATAAAATCAATTCTTTTAGCAAGTGATTTGTTTTGCCGTAAAGATACGAAGTCCTGTTTTAGGATTGCATTTTGGTTCCAAAGGCTAAATCACCCGCATCACCTAGGCCAGGTATAATATAGCTATGGTCGTTTAGCGTTTCATCTATATCGCCACACCAAATTGGGATATCATTGCCTAATGCTGCTTGCACTGTTTTAATACCTTCAACACTTGCAATGGCTACTGCAATATGGATTTCTTTAGGCTTCTGTGTTTTGGTAATAGCTTGAATAGTTTGTACTAAAGACGCGCCAGTTGCGAGCATTGGGTCACAAACAATAAGTATACGGTCGTTCAAGTCGGGGCAGCTTAAATATTCAACACTTATTTCAAAACTTCCATCATCATGGTGTTTTCTATAAGCTGAAATAAAGGCATTGTCGGCTTTGTCAAAATAATTCAACATGCCTTGGTGTAAAGGAAGGCCCGCCCTTAATATAGTTGCTAGTACAGGCTGTTCTGCAAGTAGTTTTGATTGGTGAACGCCAAGTGGTGTAGTAATTGGCACCACTTTATGGGGCATTTCTTTGCTCATTTCATAAGCAATCACTTCGCCGATTCTTTCTAAATTTCTTCTAAAACGCATTCTGTCATTATGAACAGTAATGTTTCTTAATTCAGAAATCCAGTTAGTTAATAAACTGTGGTTATTGCTTAAATGATGTACCATGCCTTGGTGTTTTTTTTCAAAACTAAGTTTCTTAGCGACAATTTTAAAATAATTTAAACTGATCCCCATCAAACAGGCCTTTGTCGCTCAATTTTAAGTGTGGGATTACTAATAATGCCATAAAGCTTAAGGTCATGAAAGGTGATCCTAGCTTGCTTCCAAGTGATTTAGCCATCTTGTCTATAGCGGTATATTGCGTTGCCACTTCATATGGGTCCTGAAGGCTCATTAAGCCCGCAACTGGTAAACCTAGTACTTTATCTACGCCATCCTTGACACAACTAATGCCCCCTTTTTCCTTAATCACTAAATTTATAGCAGCCACTATTTCAGCGTCATTTACCCCTACTGCTATAATATTGTGACTATCGTGTGCAACGGTAGAAGCGATTGCGCCAAGTTTGAATCCAAAATTCTTTATGAAAGCCACTTTAGGGGCTGCCTTATGATACCTATTATAAACAACTATTTTTAAAACATCCCTTTCAATATTTGATATTAAAAGCCCCGCTTCTATGCAAGCTGTTTCCCATAAGCAGTTGGTGATTAGTTGTTCGTCAATTGCTTCAATCACGGGGATTAGGTTGTCCTTGCTTGGATAAAGGGCTGCTTCAATTTGTATATCTTTTTCGGTAATAGGGGCTGCGTCAAATTGGTTAATGGCGTCTGCCAAAACAGCTTTTATGTGGGACTGCCCGTTTTCGGCAACTAATGCTCCATTAATATAAGTTTGTGCAACATCAAATGTTGTTAAATCTTTAACCACAATAAAATTTGCGGGGTCACCTACTTTCAATAAACCGGTAGGCAATTTGTAATGGTGTACAGGATTCACGCAAGCTGCCCTTAATACATTAAAAACGTCCATCCCTTTGGCTACAGCGCGCGCACATAGTTTATTGATATGTCCTTCAAGTAAACTGTCGGGATGTTTGTCGTCACTACACAACATGGTCATGCTTGCATATTCGTCTATTAATTCATATAAGGCTTCAAAGTTCTTTGCTGCGCTTCCTTCCCTAATTAAAATTTTCATGCCATACTTTAATTTGTCCAAGGCTTCTTCCTTTGTGAAGCATTCATGGTCGGTGCTTATACCCGCTTCAATATATTGCTTTGCTTGATCGCCTCTTAGGCCTGGTGCATGTCCGTCAACAGGCTTACCAAATTTATGCGCGGCTGCAATTTTTTTAAGTACTTCTTCGTCCTTAAATAAAACACCAGGGAAATTCATCATTTCACTTAGGTAGTATATGTCAGGGCTTGAAAGTAGTTTTTCAACTTCATCACTGCGAATAGCCGCGCCTGCTGTTTCAAATTCAGTTGCAGGCACACAACTAGGTGCGCCAAAGAAAAAATGAAAGGGTACTTGCTTTCCGTTTTGGATCATATAATGCACGCCATCTACTCCGCAAACATTTGCAATTTCATGTGGGTCGCTTACGGTACCAATAGTGCCATGTGTGACCGCTAACCTTGCAAAAGCACTTGGGATTAGCATACTACTTTCAATATGCACATGACTGTCAATAAAACCTGGCATTAAAAATCCACTTCCAGCAGTAGCACAAGGTTCAATACTTGTGATAAAGCCGTCTTCAATTTTTAGCTGTGCAGGAAATATTTTTTTTCCTACAATATCCATGTATTGACCAGAAACGGTAAACGCTTGTTTCATAAAAGTTGAATGTTATAAATTAAACCAATAACTAAACTTAAATATTATAGCTCTATTCTTGTTTTTAAATAAAGGATCGGTATAATAATTATCGGTATAAACTAAGAAAAAGTCGCTCATTGGTTTATACCGGTATTGTAAACGACTATTAATATTAAAGTTATTACTCTGTGTGTTGTACTGTATAAAAGTAGTCCAAAATAATTGCGTACTAAAATTGTATTCCACGCGGGGAGCAATAAGCAATAAATTAGTAGACCCGTAACTGCCAGGAAGTTTTATGCTATTTAATTCAGCCCTCAGTCGAATATTTAAATGTGGTTGATTTCTCCAAGTAATTCCACCAGCGGCACTTTGTATATGCCCGTTATAAAATTGACCGCCACTTAATTCAGCAAACCAGCCTAATTCTTTTCGGCTATCTGACATGTAGAATAAGCCTAATTGATTGTATTGGTATGTTTTTGCGGGCAGTGGGGTGCCATTAGTAAACGATATGGGGTATAATAAGGAAACTGCGTTTACGGATAAGCTTGTTTTAAAACTTGAAGTATTTTTAAAGTCGCTTGAAATACTAAAGGAGGCATTGTTTTCATTAAAACTATTATCTGGGTTTACCACTAAAAAGTCTTCAATTTGAAATTGAAGCTTCCCTATTTTTCCAGCTGGAGGCAAATTGGTATAGGTTAAATTTGCATACATGTTTTTAAATCCAACACGCACATTCGTATCCTTTATAGCATCATAATTATTAATTCTTTGGACATACCCCATGTCGGTATAATAGTTTTTTCCTGCATTCCCCAATTCCAAAACACTAGCCCAATGTTTTGTATTAGACGAAATACCTGCTTCGTAATAGGCGTTTTCGCTAGTCAAATTTGCTTTAAAGGAATGGTGATAGGTTGCCCATGAACTAAAGCTTCCCGAGGCGTTACTGTATTCAAAAGCAACTCCTGCATTACGTCCATAGCGGTCAAGTGGGTTTCGTTTTTCTTCCTCCTCACTAATAAAATTCTCCCTATTTAAAAAATAGCCCTTGATTTCGGATCGCTTTAAAATTCTTTGATGTAAAGTGAACGCAGAAAAATTTTCTGGTGAGTAATTTCCTTGCCTGCCGGTTTGCATATTCATTGCGCCAATCCTTGTACCTGCTCCTAAGTTGCCAGAAAGTCTTGCGCCAAATAAAATTGGAATCCGATTTCCTTCTTTATCTAGTCCAATGGTTCTGGAATAAAAAGGACGCACGGGTGGAATGCCAAAATTGGCAAACAAGTCGGCGTTTTCTAGGAAAAAATTCCTCTTTTCAGGTAAAAAAATATCGAAACGGGTTAGGTTACTTACTTGTTGGTCCACTTCAACTTGTGAAAAATCGGGGTTTACCGTTAAGTCCAAATTGAGTGAAGAATTTACAGCCACTTTAGCATCAAATCCGGCATTGCCAGCAGTATTGATGGTTGCGCCCTTTGTAGTAGCGCGCTGCTCTCTGTTTTCGTTTGCACTTCCTGTTATATAAGGTAATACAATAAGGTTATTTTTTGTAATGGGAGGTGTGCTTGGCCAGTTTAAAATTCCAGCATAACCAAGGTCGTAGGTTTTGAAATTAGGAGGCA
>JBEDKT010000018.1:0-2910 GCA_041172025.1 Bacteroidota bacterium | reverse complement strand
ACCCTCCATGGTAATAAGGATATAAGATAAAAGAAGCTATAAAAAATATAATACATGACTTCGGTTTATATAAAATTTACTTAGGGTCTACCCAAGCGTTGTTTTCTTTTAATAATTGAACTAGTTCATCAACAGCAATGGCGCTGTCAATATTACGTTTCATCACTTCCTTACCTTTATACAAAGTTATTTTACCTACTCCACTACCTACGTAACCAAAATCAGCATCAGCCATTTCACCTGGGCCATTTACAATGCAACCCATAATAGCAATTTTAAGCCCTTTTAAATGATTGGTTACTTTTCTAATTTTTGCAGTAGTTTCTTGCAGTTCAAATAAAGTCCTACCACAGCTCGGACAAGAAATATATTCTGTTTTAGAAATTCTAGTCCTAGTTGCTTGTAAAATGCCAAATGCAGTAGCATTTAAGAATTGCTCAATTGAGGTGTTGTTGACGTAGTTCCTACCTGATACCTTACCCATTTCCATTGATGCATTTTCATACGCCGTTTCCGAAAGGCCAAGGCAGATGCCGTCTCCCATTCCGTCCAAAAATAATGCCCCTGTTTCGGTTGCAAAATGAATTAAATGTTCGTCGGTGGTATGCCAAGCACTATCCGTTACAAAAACAACCGGAGTTTGAATTTGCAACTGCATTAATTGTATCATCCTTCTTCTAACAGCAGGCATGGCATGTTGCAATTGGCTGCTCATACAAAATACAACAGTTGGGTCGCTTGCAATGGCGGTTAAAACATCGTCTGTTATGCTGACCTTATCACTGTAACAGTCTAATTGTACAAAATTAATAGAAGTGCTTTTTTTATTAGTTGCAAGGTATTCGCTTACATTAAATATCGGCAGTTGCTTTTGCACCCCTTCAACTTGGTCCCAAGCTTTTGCTTGCACTATAACACGTAAAGTGCCTGGCAAGGCTATATTTAATTGCTGTGCCCCAATATATATATAATCCGCAGCTGCATCAGCAATAGCCCATTTATCTGTTTCTTTATTGTATTGGTATCCAATCGCGATTAAATCATCCGCTGTGATATTTTTTTTATGGCTAAAATCAGCCACTACCACAGGTACTTGATGCCCGCCGATATTCTCAATAGTGCGGGTATTCCTTCTCTTATATTCAAAAGGGCTATAAGGTAATTGCTGTACTTGCGGAATAGTGTTTTCACTAGAAACAACTAAATCATTATACCTTTTTACTAAGTCTTTGCAAACAGGGATTTCTAATTCAGGGTCCTCCGTTAAACTAACACGGATAGTATCTCCAATGCCGTCTTCCAATAATGTACCAATACCAATAGCACTCTTAATTCTTCCGTCTTCACCATCACCCGCTTCGGTTACCCCTAAATGTAAAGGATAGCATTCCTTAAATTCATTATGCATTTGTTGAAGCAATAATCTATAGGCTTGTACCATTACCTGCGGGTTGCTTGATTTCATACTTAAAATAATCTGATGATAATCTAAGCTTCTTGCAATACGTAAAAATTCCATTGCACTTTCTACCATCCCATTTGCAGTATCACCATACCTGCTCATAATTCTGTCACTTAGCGACCCATGGTTAGTGCCAATACGCATGGCAGTACCATGTGTTTTACAGATAAGCACTAAGGGCGTAAACCTTTCTCTGATGCGTTCAATTTCTTCTAAATATTCAGCATCAGTATAATCAATTTGTTCAAACTTTTTTTTGTCAACATAGTTACCTGGGTTCACCCTCACTTTTTCCACTATGGTTGCTGCAATTTCTGCAGCATTAGGGGTGAAATGGATGTCAGCAACTAACGGCGTAGTATATCCCTTCGCAAGGAGGGATGCTTTTATGAGTGCTAAATTATCTGCTTCTTTTTTACTTGGCGCAGTAATACGCACTAGTTCCGCCCCAGCTTCAATACACTTAATAACCTGTGCTACTGTAGCTTCTGTATCCATGGTATCGGTAGTGGTCATGGTTTGCACTCTTATAGGATGGCCACCACCTATAATTAAATTACCCACTTTTACCTCTCGGGTAACATATCGCTCGTAAGCTGTTATTGAATTACAATAGTATTGCATAATTATTTAGGCTAATTATTTAAAATTATTAATCCTATCTCAGTCCCTTTAAAAAACCTTGTTGTAAAAGAATTTGTTTCAACAACTGCACATTTTGTTTGTCTAAAGAATCACTTTTTAAAGCATTCGTATTCAACACAAAAAAATAAGGGTGTTTATTTTCTTCAACATACCCAACTACCCAAGCTGCATTATTGGCACTTGTATCTGATGAAAAAATATAGCTTAATTTATAGTTTGCATTATCTTCCTTCATAATCATTTTTCGATAAAATTCTTGAGAATGCTTTTGGAAAGACAATTCATTAAAATATAATTTTTTAATTAACCCTAATTGCTCATCAGGAGTAATCTTAAGTGAATTATCCCTCCAGAACTTATCCAAATTAGCACTTACAATGCCACTGCCATAATGAATGCTGTCTATTGTTTTCAGCAAGTCGGTTCTTCCAATTTTTTCAACTAGCGCTGTATAATAAAGAGTCGAGTCTTGGGACACCCATTTGTCTGCGTTGTGGTTAATATACCCTTTATCTAATGCGACTAAGCTAGGTACTATAAAAAAAGTATTTAAGGGAGCATAGGCAGAATCTTTGTAGCGCGAAAGGTTCGCAATAGTAAATTGTTCAGTACCGTTTTCCATTAATGCAAAAGTGCCTTGCATTCCCGCACTATCCATCATTTTTACAATATTGCTGTCAATTACAACATTATTTGGTGTACAAGCAAATAAACCCAAACAACCAATAATTACTGCCGAAAAAGCATGTTTCATATAAACCATTTTTAAGTAAACAAAAGTACCAAGTATCCCTTAAATACGA
>JBEDKT010000017.1:0-3366 GCA_041172025.1 Bacteroidota bacterium | reverse complement strand
AGGCTTATTCTTACTAAGTCCGCAACGACACAAACCTATTACTTCACGTCCGCCCAAATCATAGGCATTGCCTTCTCTGTCGACTATTGTTACTTCGCCTTCTACTTTCAATGACCCGTTGTTGTTTATGGTAATTTTTGTTGACATATATTTATTTATTGGGGATGAAAATAGTTAAATAATTCAAGAAAAAAATATTTGTTTACAATTAAACAAGCTTTTTAAAATAGGCTTCAATTTAAGCGTTAAAAATGTTAAATTTGGGTTGAGTCGTATTCTACTATTTAACGTTGGTAAAATTATATCTAAATTGAAACTTAACGCATATAAACCATTTTTTAAAATACTACTTCAAGGTTTAGGTATTACAACTGGTAGTGAAATTTCTGACTACCGGAAAGCAAAACATTATAGGACTAACCTAATAAGTTTCAAGGGTTTAACCAAGGATTCCTTTTTAATAGGCCTAGGCGTTATTAGCGCCACCTTTGGACTAAAGGGATTTTTAATTCCAAATCAATTTATTGATGGAGGTGCAACTGGGATATCACTGCTGATTGCCACATTAACAAATGTGCCTGTTTACCTATTAATTCTTGTTATTAATATCCCCTTTATTATTTTAGGGTATTTTACGCTTGGCAAACAATTTGCTATCAAAACCGCTATAGCAATAACTACATTGGCAATTTGCCTTGCAACAATTCAATTCCCAATAGTAACTAAGGACAATTTACTAATAGCAATTTTTGGGGGCGTATTTTTAGGTGCAGGTATTGGTTTTACCGTTAGAGGGGGTGCTGTTATAGACGGAACAGAGGTTTTGGCAATTTACTTAAGCAAAAAAGGGGGCTTAACTATTGGGGATGTAATCGTAGTAATTAATGTTTTAATATTTTCTTCGGCTGCCTATTTTTTATCCACTGAAGTGGCCATGTATTCAATGATTACTTATTTAACCGCGTCTAAAACTTTAGATTTTATTATTGAAGGAATTGACGAATATATTGGTGTCACTATTGTGTCGTCACATTGTGAAGAAATAAGAAAAATGATTATTGAAAAAATGGGGAGGGGTGTGACCATTTACAGCGGCAAAAGGGGATTTGGAAAAAGAGGAGAGGCAAAAGAAGTAGATATTATTTACACCGTTATTACAAGGCTTGAGATAAACAAACTAAATACTGAAATTGAAAAAATCACCCCTACCGCATTTGTCGTAATGAATACTGTAAAAGAGACGCGCGGAGGAATGATAAAGAAAAAGCCTTTTAAAAATTAATACTAAATTCGGTGGTGATTTTATTTTCTGCTGAATTGCCGCCAAATATTAATTTATATTTTCCAGGGTATAATTTCCATTTGTTTTCTTGTAAGTCCCATTTTTTTAATTCATTCACTGCTATTTTAGCTTGTACTGTTTTCGATTGCCCAACTAGTAAACTAATGCGTTTAAAAAACTTCATTTCTTTTATTGGCATTCTTTCAAAATTCGGAAATTCAATATACCCTTGTACTACTTCATCCCCTTCTTGCTTCCCTGTATTGGTTATATTTAAAATAGCGGTGATAGTATCTTGTGCTGTATATGTTTTAGCAGCAGCTGCAACTAGTGCATAATCAAATTTTGTGTAACTTAAGCCAAAGCCAAATGGGTATTGAACAGGGCCATTAAAATAGCGATAAGTCCTACCCTTCATTGCATAACTAGTGTAAGTTGGTAAGTCATTTGCTGATTTATAAAAAGTAATTGGTAAACGACCTGATGGAGCAACTTTTCCAAAAACAATATCTGCTAGCGCATTACCTCCTTGTTCTCCTGGGTACCAGGCAAAAATAATTGCATCTGCGTAGGGTTCAATAGCTGCTATATCAACATTACTGCCAGCAGTTACCACAGCTACGATAGGGGTTTTAACTCCTGCTCTTAATTTTTTCATAAAAGCTACTTCGCTAGCTGGCAGGTTTATATCTGTTTTATCCCCTCCCGATGCTGACAAAAAAGCGTCACCTGCCTCACCTTCAAGTACAGGCGACAAACCAATAACTGCAATTGTTATTGCCGAATTACTTGCCGCCCAAATTCCTCCAAAATGAACAGTGTCCTTATAATCACAACCTAAATCATATTCAACGCGTGTAGACTTGTCCACTGCAGCTGTAATGCCTTCCACAAAATTTACCGCCTTGTCACTTACGCCATGATAGTTGCCTACTAATGCATCATAAGAAGTAGCATTAGGACCAACAATCATTATACTAGCATAATCAATAGCTTTTAATGGTAATAAATTTTGATCGTTTTTTAATAGCACCATACTTTGTTGAGCTACTTTCCTTGACAAGGCTATATGACTTGCATTATGAATACTATCCTCTTTGTATTTGCTATAAGGGTCTTTCGATTTTGGATCGAAAAATCCTAACTTAAATTGAGTACTTAATAATTTTACTAAAGAAGCGTTCACTTCTTCCTCCGTTAAAAGTTTTTGTTGTATTGCAGCAACAACTTCTTTTTGCAAAATGGTAGAACAATCAAGGTTTACGCCAGCCTTCACTGCTGCTGCAGCCGTAGCAATATTATTAGGTAATACTTTATGACTTTGTGCAACGCCATCTAATGCACCACAATCAGTTACCACATGGCCCTTAAAGCCCCATTCTTTTCTTAAAATATCCGTTAATAATTTATTATTAATAGAACTAGGTACTCCATTAATACTATTGTAGGCGCTCATTACACTTTCTACGCCCGCATCTACTAATGCACGAAACGCGTATAAATAAGTTTCTCTGAAATCTTTTTCATCTACAATAGCATTGAATTTATCCCTGTCCGCTTCGGGACCACTATGCACCGCAAAATGTTTGGCTGTAGCTGCGGTCTTTAAACTGTTTGTACCATTGCCTTGAAGTCCTTTCACAAAAGCGATACCCATTTGGGAAGTTAAAAAAGGATCTTCTCCATAAGTTTCATGGCCTCTGCCCCAACGAGGGTCTCTAAAAATATTAATATTAGGTGTCCAAAAAGTCAATCCCATATATTGTAAACGTCTGTCCTTTTGTATTGCCAAATTATACTTAGCCCTTGCTTCTGTTGAAATTACATTTGCTACTTCTTTAATTAAACTATCATTAAAAGTAGCTGCCATTCCAATGGATTGAGGGAAGATAGTTGCATTTCCAGCCCTAGCAACACCATGCAAGGCTTCGTTCCACCAATTGTATACGGGCACGCCTAACCTTGCTACTCCTTTACTATCATAACCTAATAGGGAAGCTTTTTCCTCGATAGTAAATCGGGCAACTAAGTCCTTGGCACGTGCTTCAATAGTTGCATTTGTATTTTTATAAATAGGAACAGCT
>JBEDKT010000016.1:0-2947 GCA_041172025.1 Bacteroidota bacterium | reverse complement strand
CTAGTGTATCACCATATTTTTTTATCCTGTCAATGAAGAACTTGGTTAATTCAAGTGAGCTGATTTTTTTCGTTTGTATTAAGGACGCCAACTGGTCAATTGTAAAAAATGCTAATTCATTTCTGTCTTTTGGCAAGGTTACATTGCTAGGCTTATTCCAGTTAATTGGGTGCTGCTTTTTATTAAACTCCATCCCTGGCAATTGGGGGGTTTGCCATAAACTCAATGGAACATTATTATTAAGGGTCAACTTATGCATAGCCTTCAAATTGCCTAAATTGTCGACCACATCAGAATAGAGGGTATCTATTTCTTTTTGCGTAAACCTTAAGTCAAATACTTTTGAAGTACTAATTAAGTCGCTTTTTTGAATAAGGGTATCCTGTGCATTTGCAGCAGTACAAAAAATAAGGGAAACCAATAAAAGTAGACGCATTTGATATAACAATTTTGTTATATCAAATATACTAATAGCGCCTCGGTTTAGCGTTACCAAATCTACTTTTCTGACTAGCTCCGTTTGAATTTTTGGCCCTAGAATGGCCTGAATTGCCACGGCCTTGCTTTTGGGGTTCTTGCACAGCATCGTGATCCATTAAAGGATATGGATGATTTTCTATAACGGGGATCTTTTTGGCTATCAGTTTTTCAATATCTCTTAAAAATTCCTTTTCGCTTGCATCACAGAAAGAAACTGCAGTGCCATTTGCGCCAGCACGTCCTGTCCTTCCAATTCTGTGGACATAGGTTTCAGGTATATTAGGAATCTCGAAATTAATCACATAAGCTAGGTTGTCAACGTCAATTCCTCTTGCTGCAATATCGGTAGCCACTAAAACGCGCGTAGTTTGCTCCTTAAAATTAGTTAAGGCGCGTTGTCTTGCATTTTGAGATTTATTACCATGAATAGCTTCTGCCTTTATGCCAAATTTGATTAAAGTATTCACAACCTTGTCTGCACCATGTTTTGTGCGTGTAAAAACTAAAGCAGTTTTTATATTCGTGTCCTTTAATAACTCAATTAGTAAAGAATTCTTATTGTGCTTGTCAATAAAGTAAACCGATTGATCAATAATTTCAACAGTAGAAGATACAGGAGTTACGGTCACTTTTTCAGGGTGAAATAAAATAGTATTTGCTAGTGTAACAATTTCTGGAGGCATGGTAGCTGAAAAGAAAAGTGACTGTCTTTTTTTAGGAAGTACTGCAAGTAGTTTCTTTACATCATGCACAAATCCCATATCTAACATTCTGTCTGCTTCGTCTAAAACAAAAATTTCAACATCTCTAATGCTAATAAATCCTTGGTTCATTAAATCTAATAACCTGCCAGGAGTTGCAATAACTACATCCACTCCGTTTCTAATTGCAGTTACTTGGGGCCCTTGTGAAACGCCGCCAAAAATAACAGTACAATTTAAGGGTGTATGCCTTCCGTAGGCGTTAAAACTTTCTGCAATTTGTATTGCTAATTCTCGCGTTGGCGTAACTATTAAACTTCTAATTTTTTTACGCTTTTCGCCAGTTGCATTTTGTAATAATAACTGTATAATAGGTAAGGTAAAAGCTGCTGTTTTGCCTGTGCCGGTTTGCGCACAGCCTAAAAGGTCCTTACCGCTTAAAACGATAGGAATTGATTGGGCTTGGATAGGTGTTGGTGTCGTATAACCTTCTTCGTAAAGCGCTAATAATAATGGCTCTATAAGGTGTAGGGACTTGAAATTTGTACTCATAATGGGCTGCAAGATACGCAATTTAAATTTGACCTATTATTAAGCCTATATTTGTAATGCAATTTGCATATAATTTAGTGCAAGTTTGTTCAAATAATTACCCAATGAAAATAGCGTTTTTTTCCACCCAAGTGTATGATAAGCAATTTTTTATAGAACATAATAATAACCATTTTAATTTAGATTTCTTTGAAGTTTCCTTGTCCATGCAAACAGTGGATTTAATCAAAAATTGTATAGCTGTTTGTGTTTTTGTGAATGATCATATTAATGCTGAAGTAATGGAAGCCTTGTCGGCAAAGGGGGTAAAAATAATTGCCCTGCGTTGTGCCGGCTTTAATAATATTGACTTAGCAAGTGCAAAAGCTAATAATATTAAAGTTTGTCGTGTGCCCGCTTACTCTCCTTCCTCTGTAGCCGAACATGCTGTAGCAATGATTATGACTTTAAATAGAAAAACACATAAGGCATATAACAGAGTTAGAGAGCAAAATTTTTCATTGCTTGGCTTGTTGGGGTTTAATTTAGTGGACAAGCAAGTTGCCGTAATTGGTACTGGAAAAATAGGGGTAGCATTTGCCAAAATAATGCATGGTTTTGGTTGCCGTGTTACTGCATTTGACTTATTTGAAAATCCCGAATTAACTGCAATGGGTATTGAGTACAAGCCGCTGCTTTCTATAATAAAAGAAGCAGATATTATTTCATTACATTGTCCATTGACCGAACAAACACAGCATATGGTAAATGATGCTTTTTTGGGTCAAACTAAAAGTGGGGTAATGATTATTAACACAAGCAGGGGAGGCTTAATTGATACCAATGCGGCTATTGAAGGTTTAAAGTCAGGGCATATTGGTTATTTGGGAATAGATGTATATGAACAAGAAGAAAAATTGTTCTTCAGGGACCTTTCGGCTGAAATTATTTCGGACGATGTTATTCAGCGTTTAATGAGTTTCCCCAATGTACTTATTACAGCACATCAGGCCTTTTTTACTAAAGAAGCAATGGATCAGATCTCTACTATTACTTTGAACAATATTAAGGAATTAAATGATAACGCTGATTTTAATGAAGGCGGCACTGTATTAGTATAAAGGTGACTATTTTTTGTGAACCAAATGGTAAGATTGTTGAATAAAGCTGAGCACTACTTTCGCTTGCATGCAAGCGAAAGTAGTGCTCAGCTTTATTCAACAATCTTACCATTT
>JBEDKT010000015.1:0-3298 GCA_041172025.1 Bacteroidota bacterium | reverse complement strand
AAAGTAAGCTTTTCTTTATGGTCGTCATTAGTAATGATCCTTTTGTATACTACTCCGTCAGAATTTGATACTACAATATAGGTATTGCTGTTCTTTACATGTATGAAACTCTCCACCTTCTCTCCAACAATCACACTTCCACTTGGTGTTGGCAACATACTATCCCCTATAATTTCAAAAGCACGGTAGTCACCCGGCGCCAACATTGGTAAGGTGAAGGTGTTTAGCTCGTCTAGGAATTCAGGGTCGGCATAACCAGCTAAATATCCCGCCGCCGCTTTTACAGGAACGAAGGGTACTATTTGACTTAGATTATTTGATTTATCTGACTTCATAGAACGACGACGTTCTAAATAGGAATTGGAGGTTTTGCTTCCCCCTTCCCCTAATGCACCCTTTTCGGATAAATCTTGGAAAAGGAATTCTTCCAAGCTGAGGTTAAAAAGTGCACAAATAGCCTCTTGAACTTCCAACCTTGGGGCTGCCCTTTCTTCTTCATAAGCACCCACTAAGGAACGCTTAATTTGAAGTTGGTTGGCCATTTCTTCTTGTGTCCATTCGCGCTGCTTTCTGATGTATTTTAAATTCTTACCTGCGTATGACATAACTAATGATTTTAGTGCAATTTACTAATTTTTTTAGTTTTTCCAAATATTTTTAGCAATTTCTTAATTTTGTTTCAAACCACCCTTCTAGTTAACTTGCATTATGGCAAAAATTAAATCTGCAAAACCTGTTATCCTTATAACAAATGACGACGGTATCAACGCTCCTGGTATTAGGGCCTTAGTAGAAGCAGCAATGCCTTTTGGCAAAGTAGTGGTGGTGGCACCCGACAAGCCGCAAAGTGGCATGGGACATGCAATTACCATTGGCGAACATTTAAGACTTAATAAAGTACACTATATAGACGGCGTTGAAGCTTATTCCTGTAGCGGCACCCCTGTTGACTGCGTTAAACTAGCTGTTGACAAAGTACTTCATCGTAAACCCACTATTTGCTTAAGTGGCATTAACCATGGAGCTAATCATTCCATTAATGTAATTTATTCGGGCACTATGTCCGCTGCATTGGAAGCTTCCATTGAAAGTATTCCAAGTATTGGATTTAGCCTGTTGGACTTGAGTGTAGAAGCCGACTTTACCGCTGCAAAACATTTTGCAGGTATTATTATAGCAAAACTATTAGCCGACAAAACAGTGGATAAGCACCTTTGCTTGAATGTAAATATTCCTAAAGTGCCTACTGAGTTAATTAAGGGCATTAAAATATGTAAACAAGCTTATGCAAAATATGAGGAAAAGTTTGTTGAGAGAACGGACCCACATGGGAAAAAATATTACTGGCTTACGGGTGCCTTTGTAAACTTTGATAAATCAAAAGACACCGACGTTTGGGCATTGAAAAATAATTATGTTAGCGTGGTGCCTGTTCAATTTGATTTGACCAACCATGTTATTAAAGAAAAACTAAGTAAAAAATGGAAATGGTAAAAGATAATTATATACTCGGTGTACTATTAGGTTTAGCCCTACCCTTTTTAGGTTTTACTATTTTTTACCAATGGAAGTTTAGCATGTTTAGTGTGCCAGAATTTCTGGAATTGTTAAACCAACAAAAATCGGTCCTATCGGCAATGATAAGTGTTTCACTGCTTTTAAACGGAGCAGCACTTACCTTCCTTTTTCAAAAACGACTTGATAAAATGGCAAAAGGTATCTTCTTCACAACATGTATTTATGCAGTGGTCGCCATTGCGAGTAAATGGTTTTTATAAATGCGTTATTATATTATTGCTGGAGAAGCCAGCGGAGATTTACACGGTGCTAATTTAATTAAAGCAATTAAAGCAAAAGATGCTGACGCTACCATCCAATGTTGGGGTGGCGATTTAATGCAAGCTGCTGGCGGAAACTTAGTAAAACATTATAGGACATTGGCTTTTATGGGTTTTGTAGAAGTAATATTAAACCTACCTACCATAATTTCAAATATTCGCTTTTGTAAAAAAGATATTGAAGCCTTTAAACCTGATGTGTTAATTTGTATCGACTACCCTGGGTTTAATTTACGTATTGCAAAATGGGCGAAACAACAAGGTTTAAAAGTGATCTATTTTATTGCACCACAAGTATGGGCATGGAAAGAAAACAGAGTGCCGGCTATGCGCGAAAGCATTGACCGTTTATTATGCATTTTACCTTTTGAAAAAAAATACTTTAAAGACCGTTGGAATTGGGAGGTAGACTATATTGGACATCCTTTAATGCAGGTTTTAGAAAACCAAACTAATTTGCCGCATCCAATACCTAGTATTCAAGGACAACCGCTTATTGCACTATTACCGGGTAGTAGAAAGCAAGAGATACTAAAAAAATTACCTGTGATGCTAAGTGTTGTTACACATTTTCCTGGGTATTGTTTCGCAGTTGCACAAGCACCCGGCCTAGACGACACTTGGTTTGAATCACTTATCCCAAAAGGACAAAATATCCATATTGTAAAAGGCAATACTTACGCATTATTAAACCATAGTAAAGCAGCATTGGTTACTAGTGGCACAGCTACATTGGAAACGGCACTATTAAATGTGCCTGAAGTAGTTTGTTATAAAGGGAACCCTATTACCCTTTATTTGGCAAAGCGTTTTGTAAAAATTAAATTCATTGCATTGGTGAATTTAATTATGGATAAAGAAGTAGTGAAAGAATTAATACAAGAAGATTTAAACACAAAGCATCTTGTATCAGCATTAAAGCAATTATTGGAAGACCCCGCTAAACAAGCGCAAATACAAGCCGATTACGCAGCATTGAAAACCGCTTTATACACAGGTGAAAGTGCAACAGAAGTTGCTGCAGCAATTATTTGGGAAGAACTCCACAAATAATTGTGATTTTTATTTGAAAATTGGCAATATAACCAGCTTAAAAAGCATCACCAATAGCCCAATGATAAACATGAATAGTGAAATTCGATTCATGCCATGCATTGCCTTTGTCATTGTTGTATTTTCCGCCTTTGGGTCACGCTTTACAATAAATAAATACTCCCCAACTTGTCTTAAAAATTTCATGCGCTCCTTTTTATAAAATTACTTTTTATTTTATTGTAATCAAAAATGATTTTTCTGGGTAAAATATACGCAATTAAATCAACCTAGTTTCAAGTATAAATACATGTTTTCGAAAACCAATATCTTTTTAATTTAAATTATGACAAACAAAAATAAAGCGACGCTGCTTCTATTAAGCATACTTTCCATTTTCTCAATGACTTTTTATTATAGCAATTCAC
>JBEDKT010000014.1:0-2520 GCA_041172025.1 Bacteroidota bacterium | reverse complement strand
GTGCATGACTTACTGCTTTGCCTTGATTTTGCAGGTCTAGTACAGTACTCTTAATGGTGCCATATGTCGAACCCCATCCAAGTACTAATACTTTACCTTTCTCCGAACCACTGTCAATGGTTTGTAAAGGAATGTAGTCAGCTATCTTATCTACTTTTGCTTCACGCATTTTGATCATGAACTGGTGGTTTTCAGCTTCGTAATTTACATTACCAGTTTCATGTTGTTTCTCTAGTCCACCAATTCTATGTTCTAAACCCGGTGTACCAGGCACAGCCCAAGGCCTTGCTAGTTTTTCATTTCGCTTATACGGCAAGAATTTTTCTTCGCCCTCGTCTAACTTAGTTTTAAATTGTACTTCTATTTTAGGAAGGTCACTTGCATTAGGGAATTTCCAAGGTTCAGCACCATTCGCAATATAACCATCACTTAATAAAATCACTGGAGTCATATGTTGTAAAGCAATTCTAACTGCTTCAAAAGCAACATCAAAACAATCACTTGGTGTAGAAGCAGAAATAATAGGAATTGGAGCTTCTCCATTACGTCCATAGTAAGCTTGCATCAAATCACTTTGCTCTGTCTTAGTTGGCAAACCAGTTGAAGGGCCACCTCTTTGAATATTAACTATTACTAAAGGCAATTCTAACATCATTGCTAAACCCATTGCTTCGGTTTTTAAAGCCATACCTGGTCCAGAAGTGGTTGTTAAGCCAATTTGTCCCCCGTAGCTCGCACCAATTGCAGCAGAAATACCTGCAATTTCGTCCTCAGCTTGGAAAGTTCTAACGCCAAAATTTTTATACTTACTTAACTCATGTAATATATCGGTAGCTGGAGTAATAGGGTATGAACCTAAGAAAATTGGAAGGCCACTTTTTTGTGAAGCAGCAACTAAACCCATTGATAATGCTTGATTGCCCATGATACTTCTGTAAGTACCTGGCTCCATTTTTGATTTTTCTACTTTGAAACGCGCGCTAAAAAGTTCAGCAGTTTCACCAAAATAATAACCTGCTTTTAATACGGCAACGTTACTATTAAAAATTACTTCTTTTTTACCAAATTTCTCTTTTAAGAATGCAAGGGTAGTATCTAAGTCTCTGTTATAAATCCAATATATAACGCCCAATACAAACATATTCTTTGCACGATCTCTTTCCTTATTACCTAATTCAGGGAAATCTTTTAAAGCCTCGCGTGTTAGTTTTGTAACATCAATTTTAGTTAATTCGTATCCGTCTAAACTGCCGTCCTCTAAAGGGTTGACGCCGTCTGGATAATTTGCAAGACGTAAATTTTTTGTATCGAAGCCATCAATATTTGCAATAATTTTTCCGCCTTTTTTAAGGCCCCTTAAATTTACTTTTAAAGCTGCTGCATTCATAGCCACTAATACATCACAAATGTCACCAGGTGTATAAACTGCATCTGAACTAAAATGCACTTGGAATCCACTCACACCTGCTAAAGTTCCTAAAGGAGCTCTGATCTCTGCAGGGAAATCAGGAAATGTTGCTAAATCGATTCCTAGTATAGCTGTATTGTTTGTGAATTGCTGCCCAGTTAACTGCATTCCATCTCCACTGTCGCCTGCAAATTTGATTACTACATCTTGTAAAACAACTTCTTTCTGCATAGTGTTATAATTAGACTACAAAGGTACTAAGCCATAGGGCTAATTGCTTAACTTTTATGCTTTATTTTATACAATTCTTATCTACCTTCGCGGCTCAACTCATTGGAGCAATGGCTATTACACCCTTTTTTTACTTATTGGCACAGCTTTTCATACAATTCACTCCCGTAGGTGTGGCAGTGCAGCCGGCTGTTCCTTCCTATGATAGTTTAGCAAAACACATTTATTTAAGTTTCGACGATGGACCTTTGCCAGGCACAGGTAATTGTATCGACATATGCTTGAATACTAATGTGCCAGTGACCTTCTTTGAAATAGGGTTGCACCAATCACGAAGTAAACATGGCCAGAAGCTATACCACAGGATACTTTCCAATAAAAGCATGTTTGCATTATGCAACCATAGTTTTTCTCATGCGTATGGTAAATACTTAGACTACTATAATAATCCTGACACTGCATTAGCCGATTTTTTACAAGCAAAAGCGGTCCTGCAGCCAACTAATAATATTACGCGTTTGCCCGGCAATAATGGCTGGTCAACCAAGTTTATAAAAAAATCAAGTGGGTTGGTTCGGCCTTTGGTCAGAAAACTTGATAGTGCAGGATTCAATGTAATTGGATGGGACTTACAATGGCATTTTAATGAATTTGGGAGGCCTATTCAAACCCCAGCAGTTATGGTTGCTTTAGTGGATAGCTTACTAACATATAATAAAACAAAGACTAAGAATCACTTAGTAATCCTAATGCACGACCCCATGTTCAGGAGGCCTGCTGATTCGGTTAAACTTGTACAATTTATTACCCTTTTGAAGTCAAATCCAGCCTATAAATTCGAAAAATTGACTTCCTATCCTGGGCTAAAGTAAGTTAGGTAT
>JBEDKT010000013.1:0-4458 GCA_041172025.1 Bacteroidota bacterium | reverse complement strand
ATCAAATAGTACACACTCATGAAAACGGCAATTATTAAACCGTAGTAATTTATTTGAAGATGGTTTCCTTGCACAAAAAGGGCGGTTGCTAAGGCAGTTAATGTGGTACCAACTAAGTATTTCCTTTGGAAAAGTAAAATTAGGGATCCAATAAAAAACGGCAAATAAGCTAAGGAATGCATTTTGGTGATATGTCCAACCATCACAATAATAGGGTTATAAGTTGCATAGCTATACGCAAGTGCTCCAATAATGCTAATGATAGTATTGAATCCTAATACCTGCGCTAGGAAATAAAAGCAAATACTTGCCAAAAAAAATAAGCCAATGGGCTCAGGTAAGCCTAGCGTGAAAATGGTATCAAACATACCAATTGAATATTCAAATCCTGGAACTCCTGTAATTTGATAGCCAGGCATTCCGCCAAACATACTATTGCTCCAAAGTGGAAAATGACCGTATTTATCTTTGAACTGGAAGGCGTCTTGCGCCATTCCTTTCCATTGAGTAATATCACTTTGTTGAAGCACTTTGCCTTCCAATGCAGGCCTGGCATAAACAATAGCAACAATCGCAAAAATTACTACTGCGATAATATGAGGCAGCAGGGACTTAAAAAAGGACTTCGACATAGGTATTAATTATAGGGACAAACCTACAACTAAAAAGGCTTTTTGAGTAATTTTACTATCTTGTAAATATTAACAAAGAACATGAATAATACCCCTCGTTTGGCCTTCATGGCCAGGTTAACTGTGCTATACAATGGCTTCTACATACTAACAACTGCTTTTTTGTACTTTAGAAGGCATGATATTTCAAATAATTTAACCAATTACATAACCGTTTTAGGGCTTGAAATAGCACCATTTGTGAATATGCTATTTGTTATTTGGTTTCTTTTTAATTTTATTGCTAAAAAATCCAATCCCGTTCCCAAATGGCAAACAATTTTTAACTTTTCAATGTTATTGGTTCAGGCAGCATTGTTGTTCATTTAAATATAAATATGATTCATTCTATACTAAAAGACAAATCCACCAAGTTATTCCTTGGCATTACGGCATTTTTTGTGGCTAATGCATTAATCGCAGAATCCATTGGAGGTAAAATATTTTCACTTGAAAAAGTATTTGGCCTAGCCCCCGCTAATATGACACTGTTTGGAGAATCAGGCCTTTCCTTTAATTTAACATGTGGTGTGTTACTATGGCCATTAGAATTTGTGATTACAGATATTGTGAATGAGTATTATGGCCCTAAGGCAGTAAAGAGAATAAGTATCACAGCGGTTGCTTTAATTAGCTACGCGTTTTTAATGTTTTATCTAGCAATGAGTGTTGCCCCAGCCGCTTTTTGGGAAAATTCAAGGGTAGCCGACGGCATACCAAGTATGCAAAATTCGTTCGAAGCTATTTTTGGACAAGGCATGTGGATTATATTGGGAAGCTTGGTTGCCTTTATGGTGAGTCAGTTAATTGACGTATTGGTGTTTCATAAAATAAAGAAACTAACAGGGGAGAAGATGATATGGTTAAGGAGTACAGGATCGACACTTGTTTCGCAATTAGTTGACAGCTTTATTGTGCTGTTTATCGCGTTCAAAATTGGAAATGGATGGAGCTGGTCAACGGTATTAGCTGTTTGTGTTGTAAACTATATTTATAAGTTTGCAATGGCCATAATTTTAACTCCAGCAATACAACTTGCACACAATGCTATTGAAAAATACCTAGGGCATGATAAAGCGCAGCAAATGAAATTAGCTGCAATGGGAAAAGAAAACGAATTGGATTTGCAGAAGGATTAATATTAAACTGAAAACTGTTTCTTTAATACCTGAATTGCTACTTTGTCAATGGGTAAAGTCATGGTTGCTTCTTCTAAACTTTCCCATTCCACCCAACGGAATGATTCGGCAGTCCCATTTTTATCGGCAACTTGTGCTGGTAAAAAATCGAAAGCTTTTTCGCTAGTAGTTAATGAACTCATGTCGGCACAATGCACCCAATAATAAATTGAAACTATTTGGTCTACATTATTGAATGCTGAAATTTGAAAAAAGTCGGTAGTGTATAAGTGTTCGCCAACGGTAACAATAAGCCCTGTTTCTTCCATAAATTCACGTGCCAAACATGCACGCGTTCCTTCTCCAATTTCTAAGCCACCACCCGGTAGTTTAGTAATATAGGCGCCTCTGATATATTCGTCACTTACCAATAACCTATTGTTATGGTCAATTAATATGCCGTAAACCCTTAAATTAAATAATGCCATAACGTTTAGTGTAAGGGATAATTATTGAATTGATATAGTTCCATTAAATACAAAAGTGCCAGGCCCCTTTAGCCAAATATTGTCAAATTTATTATCACCCTTATTATTAAAGCTTACTGCTAAATTGCCGCCTAGGGTTTCAATGTTTACATTGTGCTCACCTAAGTTATTAATATTAGCAAGCAGTGCAGCTGCAGTTACACCAGTGCCGCAACTTAATGTTTCATTTTCCACGCCACGTTCATAGGTGCGTACAAATAATTTATCCGTTTGTTTTTCTACAAAGTTCACGTTAATACCTTCCTTGCTAAAACGTTCATTGTAACGGATTGCTTTGCCTTTTGTAAATACATCCACATTATTAATATCAGTTACAAATTCAATATAATGAGGGGAGCCTGTATTCGTCACCAAAAAATCAGCACCTTTTTCTACATCATTAACATCGGCCATTTTTAAATGCACCCAACCTTTATTATCAATAGTCGCTTCATGTGGTCCGTCAATTGCAATAAATAAATAAGTATCTTTTACAATTCCTTTATCAAACGCATATTGTGTTAAACATCTTCCTCCATTTCCACACATGCTACCTTCTGTCCCGTCGGCGTTATAGTAAGTCATTTTAAAATCGAACCCCTCTGCAACACCTAGTAGCATTAGTCCGTCTGCACCAATTCCTTTTTTTCTATTACACAAGAATGCAATTTGCGCTTCGCTTAAGTTAATATCACCAGAACGATTGTCAATAATTACAAAATCGTTTCCAGTGCCTTGGTATTTTGAAAATTGAATATTCATTTCATTTATTTAAAAAGGGTAGTACTGATGCTTAAATTCCAGCAAGTATTCCTAATGTTTTTTGAATCATATTTTCGATAGCAGCTCCTGGGTCTTTGCTAAATTCTTTTTTAACTCTGTTCGCAACAATCACATTCACGCTTAAGCATTGGTGCCCTAATAAATTACATAAACCATAAATGGCACTTGTTTCCATTTCAAAATTAGCAATATGGTGGTTGCCAAAACGGAAGCTAGTCATTTGGTCAACCAGGTTTGGCATTTTTAACGGAAGGCGTAATATTCTTCCCTGCGGTCCGTAAAAACCAGGGCAAGTAATAGTGATGCCGTGGCTATAACCTTCGGTAAAATGTTTCAACAACCCTGCACTTGCAGAAGCAATATAAGGCTGTACAAAATTGGCCGTGATTTGTGTATGTTGTTCAAACGCATTCAAAATTGCTAATTCTTCGTCGTTATTTTTAAGCGTATAAAAATGTAATAAATTGTCAATACCCAAGCCATGTGTTCCAGCTACTAATTGGTCAACACCAACTTCGCCTTGTAAGGAACCACATGTGCCCATACGTACTATAGAAACAGACTTTTTTTGCTCGCGAATAGTCCTAGTGTCAAAATCGATATTTACAAGGGCGTCCACTTCGTTTAAGGCAATATCAATATTATCGGGCCCAATACCTGTACTTAATACCGAAATTCTTTTATTACCAATATAGCCGGTATGCGTGATAAATTCTCGGTGTTCCCGCTTGAATTCAATTTTGTCAAAATGCTTACTTACTGTGGCAACTCTTTCCGGATCGCCTACGGTAATTATAGTATCAGCTATTTCCTCGGGGCGTACATTTAAATGGTAAACTGCCCCACGGTCGTTAATGATTAATTCAGATGCTCCAATAGCTTGCATATCCAGTTATTTAGGGTACAAATGTCGTTTAATTACTAATAGTCGGAAAATTCTTTTCTAATTAACTTCTTTACGCTATTTTCGCGTTCCTGAAGGGTCCTGTGGCCGAGTGGCTAGGCAGAGCTCTGCAAAAGCTCCCACAGCGGTTCGAATCCGCTCGGGACCTCGATACAAAGCCTCCCCGATATAATCGGGGAGGCTTTATTCATTTAAGGCAGCGTCACAAGCTCGCTTGTGTAAGCTGACGAGAATGAATAAAGCCCAACACAAATCGAAGAGTTGTGTTGAAAAGGCTTTGGGTAAAGTGAGATAGCCGGGCGGAAGACAATGCGCAGCATTGGCAATCCGCAGATTTGTGTTTAAAGGCTTTGGGTAAGACGAGATAGCCGAGCGGAAGACAATGCGCAGCATTGTCAATCCGCGGAATTGTGTTGAAAAGGCTTTGGGTAAAGTGAGATAGCCGAGCGGAAGAC
>JBEDKT010000012.1:0-3506 GCA_041172025.1 Bacteroidota bacterium | reverse complement strand
TCTTTAGTACATCAAACGCGTTCATTGTTTCAAACTTAACAATGTGGTCAAGTTTATTTAATGCAGCATTTTTATTGGCTTGTGCAACAGCATTTTCAGAAATATCAATTCCTAAAACCGACTTTGCGCCATAATGTGCTGCATGAATTTCGAATGTACCTGTGTAAGTAAAAGCGCCAAGTACATCTGCACCTTTAACAATATTTTGAATCGCTTTTCTGTTGTCTTGTTGGTCTAAAAAATAACCAGTTTTTTGTCCCGTCTCAATATTTACATAAAACTGTAATCCGTTTTCATTAATGATAATTTCGGTAGGGAAGGGGTCAGTTAAAAAATCTTTAATTTGAGTAAGCCCTTCTAATTCTCTAACAGGAACATCATTCCTTTCATAAATCCCTTTTGGTTTAAATATTGCTTGAATAGCATCCACAATTGCTGGCTTCCATTTTTCAATACCAAGTGACAAGGTTTGAATGACAAAATAGTCATTGAATTTATCAATAATTAATGCAGGAAGGCCATCGGCTTCCCCAAATACTAAACGGCAGTTTTCTACATATCCTAATTGCCTTCTGTAAGCCCATGCTTCTTCTATTTTCTTATGAAAAAAGGCAGGGTCAATTTCTTCCCGCTTTCTAGTCAGTAATCGTATAATAATTTGAGATTCAGGGTTTATATAACCCCTGCCCGCTAATTGCCCGTCAAAGTAATACACTTCTACAATATCACCTGGTTCTATAGGGCCTGCGATACGGTCCACTTCGTTATTATAAATCCATGGGTGACCCATGGCAATCCTTTGTGTTATCCGCTTGTTTAAATACACCTTTGTCATGTCGCAAATATAGGCACAGAATAAGTGACAACTTGTTCATTTTTTAGGCCCATTTATGTCAATATTGCTATTTTAAGCTTTTGGCAATATTTTTGGGTTGGTAATGCCATAATTAGACAACTATGGAAGAGAAAGAAATAAACGAAACGGAACCAGTAATTGATGCTGTAAATAACGCCGAAAGCGCCCCTGAAGTCGAAACTGAGCCTATTAGCGAGTTAGACCAATTAAAGGCAGATTTGGCAGACCAAAAGGACAAATTCTTGCGTTTGCTAGCTGAATTCGAGAATTTTAAGAGAAGAACAGCAAAAGAAAGGATAGACCTTATTCAAACTGCTGGCAAGGACGTGATTGTTTCTTTGTTGGATGTATTAGACGACTGTGATCGTGCTGAAAAGCAATTAAATACTTCGGACGATATCGCCGTTTTAAGAGAAGGTATCCAGTTGGTATTTAATAAAATTCGTTCTACAATGCAAGCTAAAGGTTTAGTTGCAATGGAAAGTGTGAACAAGGATTTTAATGTTGAATTACATGAAGCAATTACTGAAATCCCAGCTGCGAATAATAAGATGAAAGGAAAGGTAGTGGATGAAGTAACAAAAGGTTATTTCTTAAATGATAAAATTATTCGTTTTGCTAAAGTGGTGGTAGGCAAATAAATTAAATACTATGGCAAAAAGAGATTTTTACGAAATACTTGGAGTTAGCAAATCTGCATCTGCTGAGGAGATAAAAAAAGCATACCGTAAAGTGGCAATGCAATTTCATCCGGACAGAAACCCTGGTGATAAGGCAGCGGAAGAAAAATTTAAAGAAGCAGCAGAAGCCTACGAGATATTAAGTGACAACGATAAGAAAGCAAAGTATGACCGACATGGTCACGCTGCATTTGGCCAAGGTGCTGGAGGTGCTGGTGGTTTCCATGGTGGAGCAGGAATGGACATGAACGATATTTTTAGTCAGTTTGGTGACATATTCGGTGACGAAGGATTTGGCGGCTTTTTTGGAGGAGGAGGGGGAGGTCGCGGTTCAAGCCGAGGCGGTGGAAGGTCGAGAGGACAACGTGGAAGTAATTTGCGTATTAAACTAAAATTGAATTTCGAGGAAATAGCAAATGGCGTGAACAAGCAGGTGAAAGTAAAAAAACATGTGCTATGTACTACTTGTGGTGGAAATGGCGCGAAAGACAAAAACAGTTTGCAAACTTGTAACACTTGTAATGGATCGGGACAAGTAAGAAAGGTAACCAATACTTTTTTAGGACAAATGCAAACAGTGAATACTTGCCCTACCTGTAATGGGGAAGGAAGTACGGTAACTACTAAATGTACATCATGTAAAGGGGAAGGTAGGGTATACGGAGAAGAAACCATTTCCATAGATATCCCTGCTGGTGTGCAAGACGGAATGCAGTTAAGCATGTCTGGGAAGGGCAATGCAGGCGAACGTGGTGGGGCTGCAGGTGATTTGATTATCATGATACAAGAAGAACCTCATGAGTCACTACATAGGGATGGATTGAATGTTGCTTATGATTTATATATCACTATTCCTGATGCTATCTTTGGTACAAGCGTAGAAGTGCCTACAATTGATGGACGTGCAAAAATAAAAATACCAGCAGGTACTCAAAGCGGTAAAATGTTTAGGCTAAAAGGGAAAGGCTTTCCCGAAGTGCAAGGTTATGGAAGGGGTGACCAATTAATTCATGTGAATATATGGACACCACAAGAAGTAAGTGAGGAAGAAAAAGTGGCATTGGAGAAAATGCAGTCTAGTGCGAACTTCCAACCTAAGCCAATAAAGGGAGATAAAAGTTTTTATGATAAAGTGAAAGAAGCTTTCAAATAATAAAAAAAGGAGATTTAAAAATCTCCTTTTTTTATGGGTACACTAATCTTCTTTTAGTTGATAAATATCTTTTGAATTTCTTCCAAGGCCATCATAGTCTAGGCCATAGCCCACTACAAATTTATTGGGAATATCAAAGCAGCTATAATCAACTTTTACAGGATAGGCCAAAGCTTCCGTTTTATTTAGCAATACTGCAATTTTAACAGAGGCTGGTTGGTGAGAAGCTAATTCGGGTAAATAGTGGTGTAGTGTTTTTCCCGTATCAATAATGTCTTCTAATATAATAATATGTCTTCCATTCACGTTTGCGTCTAAGCCAATAGCAGTGATCACATTTCCAGTTGAACTAGTGCCTTTGTAGGAAGCTAGCTTTATAAAGGACACTTCGGCTTCAATGGTAATTTGTTTAAACAAGTCGGCAGTAAACAAAAAAGAACCGTTTAGGATTGAAAGAAAAAGGGGTTTTTTGCCTTCATATTCTTTATTCAATTGTGCAGCTAATAAAGTAATTTTTTCTTGTATTTCTTGTTCTCCTAAATAAGGAACAAACTCTTTATCAATAATTTTTAATAATGACATATGTTTTTGTTAAGGGTTAATTATTTTTTTCTTTTAAAGAAGTTCCAGTCTTCTTTTTTTATAGTATCCTTTTGATTAAGGGATGCTTTAATAATTTCAAAGTTACTTTTTTGTTCTTTAGGCTTAACTAAAAGTAGAGAAGCCCCTGTTTTTAATATAGCAGTAGGCTGTATATTATTATAGGCAAGTAGGTATTTTATTTGTATTCCTTCCGACTGGGAAATAGCATAAAGTG
>JBEDKT010000011.1:0-4920 GCA_041172025.1 Bacteroidota bacterium | reverse complement strand
CTGTTGCCCTTCTACCAAATTTTTCTGTACCCAACTAATTCCCTGAAACCAAGCCAATTCTATAGTCCCCGTATTGTCTCTCAATTGGGCTACCATTCTTCTTGCTCTCTTCTCTCCAACAGTGCCTAAACCCTGCAAAACACCCCTAACCTGAACAAAGTCATGTTGTGGCTGTATGGTATTTATATCCAAAACCAGCGTTTTGTCTATATGCCTATGCGGAAGATGCTGCAATAAGTCACCAAAAGTGTACAAATTGAGCTCTTTTTTGAGCATATCCGCCCTTAAAGGACCTACTCCTTTAAGATATTCAATGGGGCTAGATAAAAGAGAGGCTTGGCTCAAGATTGCTTTTTTTAAATTATGTACAAATATCCCAAAAAGATGGCAAAAAATGGGGTTGTGATTCATTATCTTCGCACAGCTATGAAAAAGGAAATTGTATTGAGCGGTATTAGGCCCACAGGCTTCTTGCATTTGGGCAACTATTTTGGTGCAATGCGCAATTATGTGCGTATGCAAGATGAATTTGATTGCTACTTTTTTGTAGCCAATTGGCATAGCTTAACTACGCACCCAGATACAAAAACATTACAAGAAAGTGTACTTAGGGTGGTAGCTGAAAATATAGCATGCGGTTTGGATCCTGAAAAAGTATCCTTATATGTACAAAGTGATGTGCCAGAAATTGCAGAATTATATCTGTATTTAAACATGCTCGCTTATAAAGGGGAATTAGAAAAGACGACCACTTTTAAGGATAAGATAAGAATGCAACCTGATAATGTAAATGCGGGTTTACTAACCTACCCCGTTTTACAAGCTGCCGATATTTTAATTCATCGTGCGGTAAAAGTACCTGTCGGAAAAGACCAAGAACAAAATTTAGAAATGGCACGCAATTTTGCGGAGCGATTTAATTATAGGTATGGTGAAATTTTCCCAATGCCTTACGCTTTTAATTATAACAGCGAATTAGTGAAAATAATGGGGCTTGATGGAAATGGCAAGATGAGCAAGAGTGAGAACCAAATGACCACTTTGTTTTTAGCTGATGAAGACGATATGATTCGTAAAAAAGTAATGAAAGCTAAAACCGATCAAGGACCATTGGCGCCTAATTCGGCTAAGCCTGATTATATCGAAAACCTATTCACTTTAATGCGCTTAGTAA
The DNA here is from genome assembly GCA_041172025.1 of Bacteroidota bacterium. Lineage (GTDB taxonomy): Bacteria > Bacteroidota > Bacteroidia > Chitinophagales > Chitinophagaceae > Sediminibacterium. The sequence continues at coordinate 3,746 of JBEDKT010000011.1, read as the reverse complement.
GCAGTGCCGATACCGTGAATAAATTTGAAGAAGATTTTAATAATAGCAGCGAGGGAAATTGTGTAATAAGATACGGGGATATGAAAAAACAATTAGCAGAAGACATGGTGGGTTTTATTCAGCCAATCCGAACTAAAGCAACTGATTTGCAAAACAACAAGGACTTACTTATTAAAATAATTAATCAAGGTGCTGATAAAGCTAGGGCAAGCGCTTCGACTACTTTAAATTTAGTAAGACAGGCAATTGGAATGAAATACGTTTAAACAACTAAAAATAGAAACTAACTATTTCTATCATTAACACTATGGCAAAAATAAAGAAACCCAAACACATTGCAATCGCTGGTAATATTGGTGCAGGCAAGACAACTTTAACAGAAATGTTAAGTAAGCATTACCGTTGGATTCCTCAGTTTGAGGATGTGGACCATAACCCTTACCTTATTGATTTTTACGACGATATGCCTCGCTGGAGTTTTAACCTTCAGATTTATTTTTTACATGGTAGGTTGAATCAAATATTAGAAATTCAAAGGGGTACTGAAACTATTATTCAAGATAGAACCATTTACGAAGATGCAAATATATTCGCGCCTAACTTACACGAAATGGGATTAATGAGTAAGCGTGATTTTGATAATTACTACGGCTTTTTTAGCACCATTAAAACAATGGTGCAACCTCCTGACTTGTTAATTTATTTAAAAGCTTCTGTCCCAACATTAGTATCACAAATACAAAAAAGAGGCCGTGAATACGAGGAAAATATCCGTTTAGATTATTTAAAGAAACTAAATGAATTTTATAATAAGTGGATAGAAGGTTACAAAGAAGGCCCCTTATTAATAATTGATTGTGACAAAAATAAATTCGGAGAAAACGAAGAAGATTTTGGCGAAATTATAAGCAAGGTTGACGGGATGTTATATGGCTTATTTTAGGTCACCACCTAATATGATTGTTCCTTATTAAACTGACTACTGATGAATAAGATTACACCTGCCCTATTATTACAATTCAATGAAATTGTTGGGGCTGATTTTGTATTTACCGATGCGGAAAGCTTCGAAAAATATGGCAAAGACGAAACTGAACGTTTACATTATAACCCAGAAGTAGTAGTTAAACCAAGAAAGGTAGAAGAAATTGCAGCCTTACTAAAACTTTGTAATGAACATTTAATTCCAGTCACTCCTCGTGGTGGTGGAACAGGCCTTAGTGGTGGAGCTTTACCTCATTTGGGCGGCTTAGTTATTTCAATGGAACGCTTTAATAGTATTCTAGAAATTGACGACAGAAATTTACAAGTCACTACAGAGCCAGGTGTTATTACCGAAGTATTACAAAATGCAGTAAAAGAAGTAAACTTATTTTACCCTCCAGACCCAAGTAGTAAGGGCAGCTGTTTTATTGGTGGAAATATTGCTGAAAATTCAGGTGGGCCAAAAGCAGTGAAATATGGTGTAGTAAAAGACTATGTATTAAACCTTGAAGTGGTCACGCCTACAGGAGATATTATTTGGACAGGATCGAATGTATTAAAAAATTCAACTGGATATAATTTAACGCAACTATTAGTGGGTAGTGAAGGTACTTTAGGTATTGTTACCAAAATTGTACTTAAGCTTATTCCACTTCCTAAATTTGACTTATTAATGTTAGCGCCATTTGCTAGCCTCGAAAAAGCAAGTGAGGCAGTGAGTGCTATTTTTAGAGCGGGCTTTACCCCAAGTGCAATGGAATTAATGGAAATAGATGCTATTAAAATTGTAAGTAAAATGGTAGACAGCACTGCTTTCCCTGTTTCTGACGATATTGCTGCCCATTTAATTATTGAGGTAGATGGAAATAATATGGATGTTTTAATGGGAGAAATGGAAGCAATTGCAGAAGTATTGGCGCAATACGATGCAGGGGAAATTTTCTTTGCTGACGATGCACAACAAAAAACGGAATTGTGGAAATTAAGAAGAAGAGTTGCAGAGGCTGTTAAAAGCGTTGGCTACACAATTGAAGAAGATACTGTTGTACCAAGGGCCGAATTACCTAATTTAGTTAAAGGCGTTAAAGCCTTAGGCTTACAATATGGTTTCCATGCGGTTTGCTATGGTCACGCTGGCGATGGCAACTTGCATATCAGAATTAATCACCCTACCATTAAGAACAGTTATGGTAGCGAGGAAATGAATACTATTTTAAAGGAATTATTTGTGATTGTTAAAAACCTAGGGGGTACCATTAGTGGTGAACATGGTATTGGACTAATTCAAAAATCTTATATGCCTGTAGTTTTCAAAAACGCAAACTTGGAAATAATGAGGGGTATTAAAAAAACATTTGATCCTAACAATATATTAAATGCAGGTAAAATTTTTGATTTAAAATAATAAAAAATGAATTTGAAACCTTTTGTATTAACTATATTTATTTTACTTGCTATTGCTTCCAATGCACAAACAATTGTAACTAATAAGAAGTTAATCGAACCAAGGCCAGTGTTGTTGGGCGGAGGGATAGTAATTGGCGGTGGTTCAGGTTCTTTTCAAATTGGCTTAAATCCTGAATTACTTAAAAGCTATAATGAATATGTTGACTTAGGGGTTGCAATGAATATATATTATTCCTCCTTTAACGCTAACGAGTGGAATGATTACAGAACAAGGAACTTACAATTAGGCATTGGCACTTTTGCCCGAGTTTGGCCGATACAAAATTTCTTTTTACAGCTACAGCCCGAATACAATATAACCATGGCTTATGAAAAGAATGTCGCAAGTGGCATGTCGGGTACCGCAAATTTTGGCGCAGCTAGTGTATTAGCTGGCATTGGGTATGGCCATCATAGCAAAAATGGGATGAGTTATTTATCCGTTATGTTTGATTTAGTAAATGATATGCGTTCACCCTACAGGATGGGACAATTACGCGCGCAGCCTATATTTAGGGCTGGAGTTGGTTTCCCAATTAATGTAAAGAAGCGAAAGACTCAATAATTTCTTCTGCCGAGCCACAAACAACTAATCGGTCTCTCCAATTATCGTATAAAAACCCTTGTAGTTCCATTGTGTCTAATAAGTGAATTAGCGCATTGTAATAACCCCCTGTATTTAATATAAAAACTTTCTTGTCGTGTATTTTTAAGTTGTTCCAAGTAAGCATTTCAAACAGCTCGTCAAGTGTACCCATGCCCCCTGGTAGCACAATAGCAGCGTCCCCTTTATCATAAAGCAGCAACTTCCTTTCGTGCATGGTTTCTGTCACAATTAGTTCGGTAAGCCCATTGTGTTGCGCCTCCCATTCTAACAATAATTTGGGGATAATGCCAATTACCTTGCCACCTGCTGCCAAAGCCGCATTTGCAACAGCCCCCATTATACCCTTGCTGCCGCCTCCGTATATAATAGTGCGTTTATTTTGTGCTAATAAATTTCCAAGTTCAATGGCTTGTAATTCATACTCATGTTGGTTTCCCGACTTTGACCCACAAAAAATAGTAACTGACGAAATTTTCATTTTATACTTGCTTTAAACTAAACAGTCTCACAATTTAGTCAAATAATTGAAAGTTTGTTATTACTTTGCTGAATCAAATTGAAACTATGAGCGCACCAATCCTTTTTGCATTTGTTATATTGTACTTTTTAGTCTTATTAGGCGTGGCTAAAATTACTGGAAAGAACAGTAATAATATGTCCTTCTTTATAGGTAACAAAAACAGTAATTGGATGTTGGTGGCATTTGGTA
>JBEDKT010000010.1:0-7511 GCA_041172025.1 Bacteroidota bacterium | reverse complement strand
TAATATAACTAACTATAATATCCTCCCAGTTTACTAGGGGGGATTTTTTTAATCCAAATAGTACGCGCATATGTCTAATACAACAACATCGGAATTTAAACCAAGGTTAAGTGCATTTGATGCTACCATGATAGTGGCAGGTAGTATGATAGGGTCGGGTATATTTATTGTGAGTGCCGATATTACAAGGAATGTTGGGTCGGCTGGCTGGTTATTAGTTGTGTGGTTGTTAACTGGATTTATGACACTCACCGCTGCATTAAGTTACGGCGAGTTAAGTGCCATGTTTCCTAAAGCAGGAGGGCAATATGTTTATTTAAAAGAATCATACAATCCTTTACTAGGATTTTTATACGGTTGGAGTTTCTTTTCAGTAATTCAAACTGGAACTATTGCAGCGGTAGGTGTTGCATTTAGTAAATTTGCTGGCTATTTTTTCCCGTCCTTGGAAATGACCGATGCAAATATTTTATTTCAATTAGGGTTCTTAAAAATATATCCTGCCCAGTTATTGTCAATTGCCACCATAGTACTGTTAACTTATATTAATACTAAAGGGGTACAAGCTGGTAAACTAATACAAACCACTTTTACAATTACAAAACTGGCTTCTCTTTTTGGATTGATAGGTTTTGGTTTTTTATTAGCAGCTGATTCAAGTATTTGGAATGCGAATTGGGAGAATGCTTGGTCAATGAATAATATTGCTTCCGATGGTGCAGCTACACCCATTTTTGGTGTGGCTATATTAGGGGCTATTGCCGCAAGTATGGTAGGTTCTATTTTTAGTAGTGATGCTTGGAATAACGTCACTTTTATTGCGGGAGAAATTAAAAATCCAAAACGAAATATTGGTTTAAGTTTATTTTTAGGAACACTTATTGTGACAGTTATTTATATCGCAGCCAACTTAATGTACTTAAGTGTACTTCCTTTAAATGCAATTGCCAATGCGCCTGCTGACAGGGTAGCGGTTGCTGCGTCTAACGTCATTTTTGGAAATATTGGCACTTATGTAATTGCGGTCATGATTATGATATCCACTTTTGGATGTAACAATGGTTTAATATTAGCAGGAGCTAGGGTTTATTATACCATGGCGCAGGATGGTTTGTTTTTCAAGAATGCGGGCAAGTTAAATAAGAATGCAGTTCCTGAATGGGCTTTATGGGCACAGTGTATTGTTGCGGGGTTGCTTTGCTTAAGTGGAAGGTATGGGGACTTATTGGACATGGTTTCCTTTATTGTTGTAATTTTTTATATTCTCACTATTATAGGCATATTTATTTTACGTAAAAAAAGGCCAGAAATGGAACGTCCTTATAAGGCTTTTGGCTACCCAGTATTGCCAGCTATCTATATATTAATGGGCACCTGCTTTTGTGTATTATTGATTATTTATAAGCCCAACTTTACATGGCCAGGTTTAATTATAACGCTCATTGGTATACCTTTGTATTATATCGCATTACGTAATCAAAAAAAGGCTTAGCACATGATGGATGATAAAGCATTTTCGGACTTATTTGAATCATTTCAACACACCAAAATTGGGGTAGTAGGCGATATTATGCTTGATACCTATTGGTGGGGAAATGTGGACCGTATTTCGCCCGAAGCGCCTGTGCCTATAGTTTCCCTGCAAAGAAAGGAAACAAGGGTTGGAGGGGCTGCAAATGTGGCTTTAAATTTAAGGTCGCTTGGTGCACCAACCACCTTGTTTGCAGTGATTGGAAAAGATACCGAAGGTGCGGAGCTTATGGAGTTGTTAAAAACAGAAGGGATAAACACCAATTATGTATATGCGAGTGACAGTCGTGTAACTACCAATAAAGTACGTGTAATGGGCCGCAATCAACAAATGATGCGTTTGGACCATGAACATACCAATGACATTAGCAAATTGGAAGAAGACAAGTTATTAGCCAATTTCATTGAATACGTTGAACAGGAAAAGCCTTCCTTAATTATTTTAGAAGACTATAATAAAGGGGTGCTTACTGAACGTGTAATAAGTTCCCTACTTGCTTATTGCAATGAAAAGGGTATCCCTACTTCAGTAGATCCTAAGCAAAAGAATTTTTTAGCCTACAAAGGCTGTACCATCTTTAAACCTAATTTGAAGGAAGTTAAAGAGGGACTAAAAATAGAAATAGGAGCAGTGAATTTGAATAACTTGGGTAAAATACACAATGCATTGGCAGAAAACTTGCATCATGAAATTTCCTTTATCACTTTGTCCGAACACGGTGTATATTTCGCAAGTAAAAACAACCAACAATTAATACCTACACATATACGCAGCATTGCAGACGTTAGTGGTGCAGGAGATACAGTAATAGCAGTTGCTTCCTTAGCGTATGCAAGTACAAAGGATATGTTGCTTGCTGCAGAAATGGCAAATATAGCAGGCGGGTTAGTTTGCGAATTAGTGGGCACAGCGCCTATTAATTTGGACGCTTTAAAAGCAGAAGTGAAAAAGTTGTTAGTGAAGTAGTTGTAAAATTATAAGTATGTATTCAAAAAAAATAGCCATAATAGTAGCTGGTGGTACTGGACAAAGAATGGGTTCGGTAGTACCTAAACAATTTTTAGAAGTAGAAGGGAAACCTATTTTACTACATACCATTGACCAATTTGTAGCTGCTTTTTCGGATATCGAATTTGTAATTGTTTTACCTGCAGGTTATATTGAAGAAGGAAAAGTATTATTAACAAAAAGTAATATCACTAACAAAGTAGAATTTGTTTCGGGAGGAGATACACGTTTTCAGTCAGTTAAAAACGGCCTTAGCCAAGTTAATGAAAAGGCAATCGTTTTTGTTCATGACGCGGTAAGGTGCTTGTTGACACCTGCACTTATACAAAGGTGTTACCAGCAAGCTGTTGAAAAAGGGTCGGCAATTCCAGCAGTGAGTTCGACAGATACTGTCAGGTTAATAGAAGGTAACACGCATCATGTAATTGACAGAGAAAATGTAATGCAAATTCAAACTCCTCAAACTTTTCAGTCGGAAATATTAATTAAAGCTTTTGAGCAAAACTACCAAGCTTCTTTTACCGACGAAGCCAATGTGGTAGAAGCCAGTGGTACTCCAGTATTTTTAGTGGATGGAGAATTTGAAAATATTAAAATTACTAGGCCATTAGATTTAGCTATCGCAACATATATATTAGCAAAACGTTTTTCTTAGTTTTTTTTGACTAGTTTTCTAAATGGTCAAGTTCAACGTCCTCATTTTTCTTAATAGAAGGGTCCTTAAATTCAGTTGGCTGAGGCAGCACTGCATTTGACTTACTAATTTTCTCTAAAATTTGGTGTGCTACTTCCATAGCCAAATACCCATCCATTTCACTCACAACTGTAGGTTGGTCATTTACAATGGCATCCACAAAGCTTTTTAATTCAGCTAGTATGGCATTGCTGTCCTCAATAACTGGAGTAGAAATTGAAATAGTCTTGGTGCCTTGGTGTGTTTCTATTTCGAAAGAAAAAGCATCTGCTTCGTCAGGCTGTTTAAGTTTAATCACTTCAGTAGTCTTCTCTAAAAAATCAATACCAATATAAGCGTCCTTTTGAAACAATCGAATCTTACGCATTTTCTTCATGCTAATTCTACTACTTGTCAGGTTCGCAACACAGCCATTATTAAATTCTATACGAACATTGGCAATATCTGGCGTGTCAGTTAGTACGGCAACGCCACTAGCATAAATATTCTTTACATCACTTTTTACGATACTTAAAATAATATCAATATCGTGAATCATTAAATCTAAAATAACACTCACTTCAGTACCCCTAGGATTAAACTGTGCTAGGCGGTGTACTTCAATAAATAAAGGGTTAAGGGAAACTTCTTTTAAAGCAAGAAAAGCAGGGTTAAAACGTTCAACATGTCCTACTTGCAATTTTACATTTGCTTCTTTAACCATATTCATAATAGCCTTGCCTTCTTCAATGGTATTGGCCATAGGTTTTTCTACAAAAACATGTTTGCCCGTTTTAATAGCCATTTCGCAAACAGGAAAGTGTAAATGGGTAGGAGTTACTACATCAATTATATCACAAGCGGCTATCAGCGCTTCTTCGTCCATATACCTTTTTAAACCATATTTAGCTTCTACTTCTTTTGCATTATCATTACTAGGGTCAAAAAAGCCTATAATTTTCACTTCGGGGATAAGTAACCAGTTATTAATATGGTATTTACCTAAGTGACCTACTCCAAACACACCAACTTTTAGCATAGTTCCAATTTTATTGGAGTAAAGTTACAGTTAAAGTCTATGAAAAAAGGCTACGTTGAATGGTTGTGGAAAATTGAGCTAATGTTGTTGATAGGCTTGTATTTACTACCTTTGTCTATTCGGTAACATATCAAGCAATTTACTATGCATCCAAACATCGAACACTTATATAACATTGCTAATAAACCAACACGCAGGATACTAGGTTTAATGAGTGGGACTTCACTAGATGGGCTTGACATTGCATTATGCGAAGTGAAAGATAGTGGTGCCAAAACCGTATTAAAGCTGGTTGAATTTACAACTGTACCTTATACAGCCGATTTTAAAGAAAAGGTATTTCCCATATTTTCAAAGCAAGTTGTATCACTTGAACAATTGTGTTTATTGAACCCATGGATCGCATTACAACATGCAGCAATGATTAAGGCCGCTTTGATGTGTTGGGATGTGAAAGCGAGTAGTATTGATTTAATTGCTAGCCATGGTCAAACTATTTATCATGCTCCAAAGTCCTTACACCCTAATGACGAATTTGGCCCAGCAACTTTACAAATTGGGGATGGGGACTGTTTAGCCGTAGCAACTGGCATTATTACAATAAGTGATTTTAGACAAAAGCATATAGCTGCAGGAGGGGATGGTGCGCCATTAGCGGTTTATGGTGACTATTTACTTTGTGCGAATGCCCTAGAAAACAGAGTGCTATTGAATATTGGGGGTATAGCTAATTTTACTTATGTGGAAGCAGGTTCGTCGCTTTCGCAAATTATATCATCGGATACGGGGCCAGGAAATACTTTAATGGATGCTTATGTACGTAAACATTTTAACGATATGCTTTACGACAAGGATGGTATTATTGCAAGTAAGGGGACAATAAACATTGCTTTATTAAATGCTTTAAAGTCGGATTCTTTTTTTGCTATGGATTTGCCAAAATCAATAGGTCCTGAATTATTTAATTTAGCCTATTTAAATACAGCACAAATACAATCCAATACCGAAAGTATTAGCAAAGAAGATGTGTTAGCAACTTTAAATAGGTTTACTGCTGAAACAATTGCAGATGCTATAAATAAATGCATTCCACCCAATACGCAATTTGCTGTATACAAAAGTGGAGGAGGCGCACACAATGCACTTTTGGTAAAACATTTAGTAGCATTATTGCCTAATGCAAAAGTAGCTTCTACTATGAAAATAGGGATCCAGCCCGATGCAAAAGAAGCAATATTATTTGCACTATTAGCCAATGAATGTGTTGCTGGAACACCTTTATATGCGGGGGAAAAAGCAACAAAGGTTCCTATAACTATGGGAAAAATAAGTCTACCTAATTAGTTTTTTAAGCTTATTTAGCAGCTTCAATGGCAGTTTTAACTGAGCCATGTGTGCTTAATAATGCAGCGGCTTGGGTACTATCAATTGTTTTTAATTCATCCATTATCATTTGTACGCCTCGATCAAATAATTTTTGATTGGTAAGCTGCATATTCACCATTTTGTTCCCTTTTATCCTTCCTAATTTAACCATCACGGAAGTAGAAAGCATATTTAGTACTAATTTTTGTGCAGTACCGCTTTTCATACGGGTGCTTCCTGTAATAAATTCAGGGCCAACAACTACTTCAATAGGGAAGTTAGCGTGTGCTGAAATAGGCGCATTTTCATTACAACAAATACTCCCTGTAAGAATATTATTTTCTTGACAAGCTTTCAAACCGCCAATCACATAAGGCGTTGTGCCACTCGCAGCAATACCTACAACAACGTCTAGTGAATTTATTTTATAAGCTTGTAAGTCAATCCAAGCTTGGTTTATATCGTCTTCTGCATTTTCAACAGCATGAAACATGGCCTGTTGCCCACCTGCAATAATGCCCACTACTAAGTCGTCGGGAACACCATAGGTTGGAGGGCATTCGCTTGCATCAACCATGCCTAGCCTTCCGCTTGTTCCTGCACCAATGTAAAACAAGCGGCCACCAGCTTGTAATTTTTCAGCTGCAGCGTCTACAAGTAGCGTGATAGCTGGAATAGTTTTTTCTACTGCCAATGCTACTTTTTGGTCCTCCTTATTAATATTATTTAATAGGGTGAGGGTAGACATTTTTTCAATGTCATTGTATAGTGAACTGGACTCGGTAATTCTTGTAAATTCTGTATGCATTAGTGGAATTTCAACAAAGGTACTTAAATCAATTTATTTCTTATAAACAGTCCCTGCCTTCATAACAAACTGTACGTTTTCCAAACTAGTAACGTCGTCAAGTGGGTTAATTAAAACGGCTATTATATCGGCTTTTTTCCCAGCAGTAATGGAGCCGCTATTTTTAGAAATACCTAATAAATCGGCCGCATTCACTGTTGCAGACTGTATTGCTGTCATAGGCGTCATGCCATAACGTGTCATCCATTTAAATTGTTTGCCATTCCAGCCATGAGGGTAAACACCAGCATCTGTTCCATAAGCAATTTTTACACCCGCTTCTACTGCTTTTTGAAAATTCTCACGCTGTAAACGACCAACTAATCTTTCTTTATTTATTATTTTTTCCGGGAATCCTAGTTTCGCATATTCTGCTAATATATATTCATCATCATATACATCCGATACTAAATAAGTGCCATTTGCTAACATTAGCTGAATACCTTCTGCATCCACTAAGCTACCATGTTCAATAGAAGCTACACCTGCTTTAACAGCCATTTTAATTGCTTCTGCACCATGTGCGTGGGCTGCTGCTTTTTTACCCCACATTTTTGTTTCGCTTACAATGGCATTCATTTCTTCTTGAGAATATTGTGGGCCACCAACACTTTCTTCTTCACTTAAAACACCAGCACTTGCTCCAAATTTAATTACGTCAGCGCCATACTTAATGTTGAATCTAACTTGTTCCCTTACTGCGTCAACACCATTTGCAACTCCAGTTAAGCCCTTTCCATTATTCAACTGTAAAAAAGGAGAATAGCCATTTAAGTCACCATGGCTTCCTGTTGAACCAATATAGGTGGTTGCTGCTAAAATAGTAGGACCAGCAATATCTCCATTATTAATAGCATTTCTTAATGCTACGTCTACTAAACCAACCGAACCCAAATCACGCACAGTTGTGAAACCCGCGTCTAATGTTTTTTTAGCAAAAAGGTGTGCAGTAATGGCAACGTCAACCGGTGCTTTTCTAAATATATCAGCATAATAATCGCCACTTGGTTGTCCAGTAATATGAGTGTGACAGTCAATTAAACCAGGC
>JBEDKT010000009.1:0-3129 GCA_041172025.1 Bacteroidota bacterium | reverse complement strand
TATATATTGTCTACCCAATTAATCTTTTTAATAACCAAGCCTTCCCTTTATAAGGAGGATATTTAAAACTAGGGTCTATCCATGTAGGTGTTTTTAATACCGATTTTGTGTGCGTGAAAGTATTAAAGCTTTGCTTGCCATGGTACCCTCCCGTTCCACTAAAGCCCCTGCCACCAAAAGGCAATTCGTGATTGGTAATATGCATAGTTGCATTATTTACACAAGCACCTCCAGAAGGCACATTGGTTAACCAATATTGTTCATCCACTTTATTTTCCGTGAAAACATAAAATGCCAATGGATTTGGATTTTTCTCAATTATAGCTAAAGCCTCTTCATTAGATTGATAGGTAATTACAGGAAGGATAGGGCCAAAAATTTCATCTTGCATTATTTTTGCATCTACATGAACGTCTGTCATAATAGTTGGCTCAATAAATAAATTTTCTCTATTTGATTTTCCTCCATAAACAATTTCGCCTTCTGTCAAATAGGACGTTAAACGCAACCATTGTTTGTCATTTATTATTTTGCCATAATGTTCTGCTGCTTCAGCATCAGCGCCATAGAATGCTTGTATTGCAATGATCAATTCTTTTATGAATGCATCCTTTAATTCGGTGGGCACTAAAACATAGTCAGGAGCAATACACATTTGGCCTGCATTAGAAAATTTAGGACTTGCTAAACGCCTTGCTGCAACCCTAATATTTGCATCAGAAGTAATTACAGCAGGGCTTTTGCCGCCTAATTCTAAAGTAACTGGCACCAATTGTTCGGCTGCATATTTATAAATTATTTTTCCTACCAGCGTGCTACCAGTATAAAAAATATGATCAAATCTGTTTTCAGTTAATAAGGGAGGCAATACGGTAGCACCCTCTCCTTCTATATAAAGTATATAATTATTAGGAAATAAACTGTGAATTATTTTACCCATCACCTTAGCAGTAGCTGGGGCAAATTCACTTGGCTTTAATACCGCACAATTACCTCCAGCAATTGCACCAATTAAGGGTGTAAATAATAACTGGAAGGGATAGTTCCAAGGAGCAATAATACATACCACTCCTAATGGTTCTTGAATGGTGAAACTTGTTGACGGCTGATTCACTAAATTGGTTGCAACGGAATTAGGTTGCATCCATGCCTTTAAATGTTCCGTTGTATAGTTTAATTCACTTAAGAAAAAACCTACCTCGGTAGCCCAAGCATCTTCGTCCGTTTTTTTAAGGTCGGCATACAATGCTTGGTATAATTCTTTTTCATGGTCAATGACCACTTGCTTAAGCCTTTTTAACTGGTTTAATCTAAATTCATACGACTGCGTTGCCCCTGTTTTAAAATAGGTACGCAAACTGTTAATGGTAGGATTCATACTATGCATTATAGTGTAATTTAAGCTTAATTAATGAAAGCTTTAGGCCAATTATGTTATTGGTAAAATATTTGGCATTTTCCCCAATTATTTGATAACTTAACATACTCAATTATAACCCTTAATATAATAATTTAACGATTTGCTATGTCAAGAAAAAAAACAGATAACTCAAGAAGAGATTTTATTAAAAATGCGTCGCTCGCTATTGGGGGCTTCTATATTTTACCTAGGCACGTACTAGGTGGGAATGGATTTACGGCACCAAGTGATAGGCTGCAAGTTGCAGGTATTGGAGCTGGTGGAAAAGGAAGCAGTGACTTAGGTGCATTTTTCGAAACCGGCAAAGTAGATGTAGCATTTTTATGTGATGTAGACGATCGCCAAGCGGTTGATAGTAGAAAAAAATATCCTAAAGCAAAGTACTATAAGGACTACCGTGAAATGTTAGAAAAAGAACATAAGCATATTGATGCAGTTTCAGTTTCAACACCCGACCATATGCATGCTGTACAAGCAATGGCAGCTATGCAGTTAAAAAAACATGTGTATGTGCAAAAGCCAATGTCGCATGATATTTTTGAAGCACGTGTAATGACTGAATCTGCAATAAAGTATAATGTGGTAACTCAAATGGGTAACCAAGGCGCTTCGGGTGATGGCGTAAGGGTATTACAAGATTGGTACAATGCAAATTTAATTGGCGACGTACACACCATTTATTGTTATACCGACAGGCCGGTATGGCCACAGGGCGTTATTCGTCCAGCAACATCAGCGGCAATCCCTCCTGAATTAGATTTTAATTTGTGGTTAGGAACAGCACCAGATAAAAGTTATTTTGATGGCTTATTGCCATTTAACTGGAGAGGCTGGTGGGATTACGGTACCGGTGCATTAGGTGATATGGCATGTCATATAATGGCGCCAGCATTTGCTGTTTTAGGTTTAGGATATCCAACTTCTGCAGAATGTAGCGTAGCCACAAGATTTTCTGCCCCTTGGCAAAGAGTCACTTCATTAGATAGCCCCCCAATTGGTTCACATATTATATTAACCTTTAAAGGACAGAATGGAAAACCAGATGTAAAATTACATTGGATGGACGGAGGTATACAACCAGAAAGACCAGCTGAACTAGGACCGAACGAAGAAATGGGAGACGGTGGTAACGGAATTATTTTCGTTGGCACAAAAGGAAAAATGATGGCAGGTACTTATGGAATCAACCCACAGTTATTACCTACCAATTTAACTATTACCACAAAAGTTCCGGAAACTGTAGCTAGAGTTAAGAACGGAGAAGCAGGTCACTATTCAGCATGGGTGGATGCCTGTATTGCTGGTCCAAATAGCGCTGAGGCAAAAACATTGAGTTCTAATTTCGATATTGCTGGACCATTGACAGAGTCGGTACTAATGGGTAACCTTGCAATAAGAAGTTATGACATCACGCAAAAGGATGCAAAAGGTAATACTACACATCCTGGACAACACATACAATTGTTATGGGATGGACCTAATATGAAAATTACCAATTTCGATTTAGCAAACCAATTTGTGAAAAGAAATTATCGTAATGGTTGGACATTAGGCGTGTAAAAAAAACAAGTTAATTTTAAACCTCTTCCATTATTGGAGGAGGTTTTTTTATGCAATAATTTGGTCGTTAATTTAAAGCTTATGCTACTATTTAATTATTACCTTCATTCTTAGAAACAAATACCATGGATAATTTAAAGGAACAGTTC
>JBEDKT010000008.1:0-2874 GCA_041172025.1 Bacteroidota bacterium | reverse complement strand
TAACAAAAAAAACCAACGTACGCGTTGGTTTTTTTTGTTATGTGAGTAGCAGCTATTTTAAAAATTCATTAATCAACCCTGCTATATTTTCTATTTTTAAAAAGGCATTCGCAATAATAAGTACTAGTAATGGATTATTTTGTTAATGCTAGCTCATAAAAAATCCCGTCTCGTCCCGCTTATTGCGGGACGGGACGGGATTTGTATCGTTAATATTTAAACTAGTCTACTGGTGTATTGTCTGTAGCAGGCTCAGTGAAAAGTGATTGAGGTGTTGCAGGCGCTACAACTGGCGCTGGCGCTGCTTTTTTAACAATTCTCTTTTTCTTAGGAGATGCTTTTTTTACTACTACTGCAACTGCAACTGGAGCAGCTTTTTTAGCTGGTGCTTTTTTTGCTACCGCTTTTTTAGCGACAACTTTCTTAGCTACAACTTTTTTTGCAGGAGCTGCTTTTTTAGCGACTACTTTTTTAGCTGGTGCTTTTTTTGCTACCGCTTTTTTAGCGACAACTTTTTTTGCAGGAGCTGCTTTTTTCTTGCTTGACTTGGCCATAAAGGTTATTTTAATTTAGTTAGTAAAGTATATTTTTATAAAATTACATTCTTTTATTGTAACAAAATAAAATCAGTATAAATTTTTATAATAGTTTTGTACCATGAAATCACTAGTCACTCTCGTTTTGGGGGCATCTCCAAACAAAGAAAGGTATAGTTATTTAGCAACTAAGTTGCTAAATGAAAAAGAATATGCTGTCTATCCTTTTGGAATTAAGAAAGGATTTATTGAGGCTTTGCCTATTCAAAATGAATGGCCAGCAAATGGCAACATAGACACAGTAACATTATATGTCGGACCAGAAGCACAGGTAGCTTATTATGATGCGATTCTATCATTAGCGCCGCGCCGTATTATATTCAATCCAGGTACCGAAAACCCCGAATTAGAAGGGCTAGCAAAGCAAAAGGGCATTCAAACCATGGAAGCTTGTACCTTGGTATTATTAAAGACAGGGCAATATTAATTGAGGGTTCATTATTCTTTAAACTTGCCCCAGCTTGACCTATCAAGCGTTCTATACTGAATGGCTTCGCTTATATGGTTTATTTGTATCAAATCACTAGCCGCTAAATCGGCTATTGTTCTACTTACTTTTATAATTCTGTCAAAAGCCCTAGCACTTAATTGGAATTGTTCCATTGCTTTTTTAAGTAAAACTTCTCCTTCTTTAGAAATAGTACATGACTGGCTAAGTTGTTTCCCACTCATTTGTGCATTAGTATACACGCCTTTACTGTTTTTGAAACGTTCCGTTTGGATAGCCCTTGCTTTTTTAACACTTAATGCAATTATTGCGGAACATTCAGCCTTCTGTTGGCCTCTTAAATCCTCATAGCTTACTGGCGCAACTTCAATATGTAAATCGATACGATCTAAAAGTGGACCAGAAATTTTATGTAGATATTTCTGAATACTAGTTGTGCTACAAGTGCATTCCTTTTTAGGATGGTTATAATATCCACAAGGGCAGGGGTTCATGGAGGCAATAAGCATAAAACTAGCAGGGTAACTAATACTCATTTTGGCTCTGGCTATGCAAACAACACCTTCTTCCATGGGTTGTCTCAGCACCTCCATCACACCTCTATTAAACTCAGGAAGTTCATCTAAAAACAATACGCCATTATGTGCTAGTGAAATTTCTCCTGGTTGCGGATTGCTCCCACCACCTATCATGGCAACTGCCGAAAGTGTGTGGTGAGGATGCCTAAAGGGCCTTTGACTTTGTAATTCATGATGCAAATTTAGTTTTCCTGAAACACTGTAAACCTGGGTTGTCTCTAATGCTTCCATTTTAGACAAAGGCGGTAGAATTGAAACAATGCTTCGGGCTAATAAGGTTTTTCCTGCCCCCGGTGGCCCAATCATAATCATGTTATGGCCTCCTGCACTTGCAATTTCAAGTGCACGTTTGGCATGTACTTGACCCTTTATGTCTTCAAAATCAGGAACTGGTGTTGGCGGAAGGTTCTTGTTAATCACAACGTTTTTTGTATGGAATGTTGTCACTTTATTTTGATCCTGTTGACAGGATGGGTCCCTTAAGAATTCAATCACTTCTAATAAATGGGTAAATGGATGAATTTCCAAACCACCTACCATCATGGCTTCCTTCGCATTTTGGTAGGGTAGTATTAACCCTTTGTATCCTTCGGCCTTGGCTTGTATTGCCATAGCAAGCACGCCTTTAATTGGGTATAAAAGTCCGTCTAAACCTAATTCCCCCATAATTATATAATCTTGTAATAATGCGAGGCTTGTTAATTGTTCAGATGCAGCTAATAAGCCAATTGCAATAGGTAAGTCAAATGCAGCACCCGATTTTTTTAAATCTGCAGGGGACAGGTTCACCACTACTTTTGTCCTTGGCATATGAAATCCATTTGCTTTTATAGCACTCTCAGTTCTATGCAAACTTTCTTTCACTGAATTGTCAGGTAATCCAACAATACAATACCCTTGCCCCATACTCACATTTACTTCAATGGTTATGGCAATTGCCTCAATACCTAATAAGGCACTTCCCTTAATTTTTACGAGCATATTTTTGGTAGCAAGCTAGGATGCTTTGGATAGTACTATTTGCGTATAAATACTGAAGTAGCTTAAGCTAATTTGTCAAGCATTGCAACCACTCCCTGGCGTTCTAAAAGTAAGTAACCAATTCTGTCCTCACTAATGCCTGTTTTTAATTGATAATGGAATAGCAATTCTTTCCCTTTTATTTCAGTTTCAAAGTAACTGAACTGAATATTTGAATATGGTTTTAGCTCGTCACTGATTTCATATAAGTGCGTAGATATAATAAACAAAC
>JBEDKT010000007.1:0-3534 GCA_041172025.1 Bacteroidota bacterium | reverse complement strand
ATTGGATAAAGAAGGAACAATTGTCACCAATGCAAGGCATGTTGTTTCTTTAAAAAGGCTATTGTATGCTTTAAATGATGTAGAGGCTGGATTAAATGAAAATGTAACTGGAGACTTGTTGGCAATTGATATTAATCAATCGCTACATTATTTAGGTACAATAACAGGTCAGATTACCAATGAGGATCAACTAGATTTTATTTTCTCTAAGTTTTGCATTGGCAAGTAGCCAATTCATTATTTTATAATTGCAGTTTTTATAAAGCAAACATATGAAATTCAAACTCGTTGTAATAGCACTGTTTTTTTACAGTAGCGCAGATTGCCAATTGCCAACTGTAGTTGCCGGAACGATACAAAGAATCGACAGCTTTAGGTCAAAATATGTTACTGCAAGAAATATTGACATTTGGTTACCTGAAGGGTATGACAATAAAAAAAAGTATCCCGTTTTGTACATGCATGATGGGCAAATGTTATTTGACTCAGCGATCACTTGGAATAAGGCGTCTTGGGATGTGGATGATGTTGTAACAAATTTGAGTAAGCAAAATAAAATAGCAGCTGTTATTGTAGTTGGAATTTGGAATGGTGGCGCCACTAGGCATGCAGATTATTTCCCGCAAAAACCTTTTGAATCTTTGTCTACTCCCCAAAAAAAGATGATTTACGATGCTGCGAGGTCGAATGGTTATAGTGTTTTTGGGAATTATGAAATTCAGTCCGATAACTATTTGAAATTTATTGTAACAGAGTTAAAGCCATACATAGATAGTGCTTTCCCAACCTTAAAAGACGCTAAAAATACCGTTATTGGAGGGAGTAGTATGGGTGGCTTAATATCTATGTATGCCATTTGCGAATATCCAACTGTTTTTGGAGCTGCTATTTGTATGAGTACACATTGGCCTGGCATATTTTCCATGAAGGGCAATCCTATACCAGCAGCTTTTAATAGCTATATGGCAAAAAACTTACCAAGTCCTAATAATCATAAAATGTATTTCGATTTTGGTACTAAAACCCTCGACTCATTATACGAGCCCTTGCAAGCAAAAATTGACCAAACGATGCGCAAAAAAGGATACACGAAAGCGCAATGGAAAACATTAAAATTCGAAGGGGACGAACATGCTGAAGTTGCATGGAGAAGAAGATTGCATATTCCACTTTCGTTCATTTTTAAGCGAAAACAATAGTCGTAGGGCTATTTACTTATTTAAGCTTCACTAAAACCTTACTCTTTTTTTAGTTAGACTACTTAATTCTATACGCGTATTTGCAATTATGATTTAAGTATGCTTGCGCTATTGTAAAAGCTGATTTATCTCATATACTTCCTTGAGTAGTGTCATTTTAACGTACTCTTAACGCTAGTAGTTTTGTTCTCGGATTCGGCAAGTATTGAATCCTTATTTCTAACTAAACTACTATAATATGAAGATTCTGAAACACTTTACCATTGCGTTACTTGGCATAGTTATTTCTATGCCTTTTTTATTGAACGGTCAGGTAAAGATTGGCACGGCCAACGGAGCGATTACTATTTTTGGAACGTCTACGCTTCACGATTGGGACATGAAGTCAAGCCAAGGAAGGTGTGAAGCCACTATGGTTATGAATGGAGATAAACTTACTTCGGTGAGCGCATTAACTTTTAGTGTTGCTAGTGAAACATTAAAGAGTTCAAAAGGTTCTATGATGGATAGAATTGCTTACAAGGCTTTAAAAACTAAGGAGAGTCCTGTAATTAATTTCGTTATGGTTTCCAGTTCAATTACTGCAGTTGACGCAACTACCTACCAATTTAAAGGCACAGGTAATTTAACGGTTGCGGGCACAAAAAAACTTACCGACTTAGTAGCTACCATTAAATACAATGCGGCTGATAAAAGTTTTACAAGTACAGGGGTTAAAGTAATGAAAATGACAGAATATAATATGGAACCTCCTTCTTTTGCCTTCGGTGCAATGAAAACAGGAGATGAAATAAAAATCACTTTCAATTTAAAAATAAAATAAGCAACGACTGCTCTATATATAAATAAAAAAAAATAACACATGAAAAATTACATTAAAAACGCAGCAAAGATGTTATTGGCGATAGTTATGATTATACCTATCGTATCAATGGCACAAAAACAAGGAGACGAAACTTTTACTTATGGAGATCCAACATTCTGGAGACCTTATAGCCAAAATGGTATTGGTGTTTTCGAAACAACAAAGGCAAACCAGTCTAAAAAGTTTGAGGGAAAGACAATTCGTTTTGGAGCTGGATTTACACAACAATATCAAAGCATTAAGCACTCTAATAGCCTTTCTACTATTAAAGCTGCAAATTCTGGTAGACTATTTAAGTTACAACCAGGTTTAATGACTGCTCAAGCGAACTTATTCATTGATGCACAATTAGCAGATGGTATCACATTGAATGTGACTAATTACATGTCAGCTCGTCACCACAATGAATTTTGGGTAAAAGGTGGTTACTTGCAAGTAGACAAATTACCATTCGATGGCGGAGAATTTTTAAACAATTTAATGAAATATACTACTATCAAAGCGGGTCATTTTGAAGTAAATTATGGTGATGCACATTTCCGTCGTCCTGATGGCGGACATACATTACAATCTCCATTTATGGAAGGTAATATCATGGATGCGTTTGCTACAGAAATCGGAGGAGAAGTGTATTTACAAAAAGATGGTTTATTTGGTATGTTGGGAGTTACTAATGGTATGATCAAAGGACATGTTGATTCTACTTATGCAACTACTGCAGATGCAAATATTAACAGAAACCCATCAATCATTTTAAAAGCAGGTATCGATAAGCAAGTAACTGATAATGTACGTTTACGTTTATCTGGTAGCATGTACACAAACAGTAGTAATGCTGGAAGTGGTTTAACATTATATAGCGGTGATCGTACAGGTTCTAACTATCAAAACGTAATGGAAGTTGGACAAGATGCAGCTGGTGTAGCTAAAGCATACACAGCTATGATGAGTTCTGGCCGTTACAATCCGGGATTTAGCAAAAAAATTACTGCAGTGATGGTTAACGGTTTTGCTAAAGTATATGGTTTTGAAGCTTTCTTAACTTATGAAACAGCTAAAGGTAGAAGCAAAACTGAAACTGCAGACAGAACTGCAAACCAATTTGCAATAGAAGGTTTATACCGTTTTGGTGCAGCTGAAAAATTCTATCTAGGTGCTAAATACAACACTGTAACTAACAAGCCTACAGCTGCTTATACAAAAGACATCACAATTAACCGTACAGTAATCGGTGCTGGATATTTCATCACTAAAAATGTATTGATGAAAGCAGAATATGTAAATCAAGAATATAAAGATTTCTTGTTAACAGATTACCGTGCTGGTGGAAAGTTCGATGGTTTTGTAATTGAAGCTGCAATCGGATTCTAAATTGATTTATTTATAAAAGGGCTCCCGCATGCGGGAGCCCTTTTTGTATCATCTCTTTTCTATAAATTTGTATAACTAGTTTGATAGTAAAAATACCTA
>JBEDKT010000006.1:0-8169 GCA_041172025.1 Bacteroidota bacterium | reverse complement strand
CGAAAATTTAGCTCCTTTAATGCAGCTGCAAAGGAAGCTTCCATTTCAAGGTTGTATGGTGGGATACATTTCAAGGACGCGATTGATAATGGCATTTGGCTTGGCGACCAAGTAGGTCTTTATATCAATCAAAAAACAAGTTCATATATTAAAATTTTTAAATAAAACCTTTTATAATTATTAATTATTTAGGAGTATAATTACCTAACTGCTACAAATTGCGGGACTATTATATTATAAATAATTTATTATAATAAAGTACGTCTGCTTATAGTTTAAAATGGATTTTTTAATCAATATTCCTTTTAACTTTAGTTATGCCAGTAAATATTACTTCAAGTAATTTAGGCCTTAACCCATACAAAGGGGAATGGTCAAGGACAATTGTAAAACACTTGTTGAAAAGAACTTTGTTTGGTGTTAAAGCATCCGAGATTGATTACTTTTTATTACAAGGCCTTACCAGTTCCGTTGATATACTACTTAACAATACTGCTGCTTATCCTTCGCCTCCTTTAAACGACTACAACACTGCAACCTTAATTGATCCCGCCGTTCCGTTTGGAAATACCTGGGTGAATAACTTAAGTACCGATGGCAATATTAATTTTTCAAGAAGAAGGACATTCAAGAAATGGTGGGTAGGGGTTATTTTGAATCAGGACCGAACAATTAGAGAAAAGTTAACTTTATTTTGGGCCAACCATTTCGGTACAGAATTGGATACCATTAATTTTGCAAACTATGCTTATTGGCATCATGATCTATTAAGAAAAAGTTGTTTAGGAAATTTTAAGAAATTAATAAAAGACGTTACTATTGATGCAGGTATGTTAAGGTACTTAAATGGTTATTTAAACTCATCAACTGCACCAGACGAGAACTACGCAAGAGAATTACAAGAACTATTTACTTTGGGAAAGGGTGTTGGGGTGAATTATACAGAAGAAGACGTCAAAAATGCCGCAAAAGTACTTTCTGGCTGGAGGATTAATAGCAATTATTTAGTTTATTTTGATGCCACTAGGCATGCAGTTACGAACAAACAATTTTCCGCATACTATAATAATAAAACGATCATTGGAAAAACAGGAGCAAATGGAGCATTAGAGACGGATGAGCTAATTGATATGATTTTTGAAAAACAAGATGTTGCAAAATTTATATGTAGAAAGTTGTATACTTGGTTTGTGTATTATTATATTGATGCAACAGTTGAAAAAAATATCATTGAACCTTTAGCATTAATTTTTACACAAAACAACTTTGAAATTAAGCCAGTATTAAAAGTGTTATTAGAAAGCGAACACTTTTATGATACTTTATATATTGGTTGTCAAATAAAAAGCCCTGCTGACCATGCTCTTGGGTTTTTAAGAGAAACAAGTGTTGTATTTCCTGACCCAATCACCGATACGGCCGATTCTTATTTTCATTATAACAATATTGTCACTCAATTATTAAATACAGGGCAGGACCTTGGCGACCCACCTAATGTATCTGGTTGGCCTGCTTATTATCAAGTACCTAATTTCAGTGAATTGTGGATCAATGCCGATACTTTGCCCAAACGTAATAAGTTCACCGATTTAATGATTGAAACAGGGTATACGCGAAATGGTAAAAAAATTATACTTAATACAATTCAGTTTGTCAAAGATATATGCTTAAACCCGAGAGATCCAAATGTGCTAACTGATTCCTTATTTACCCATTTATTATCAACCGATGTCTCTTTGGTTGCAAAGGCGAGTCTTAAAAAACAGATATTATTAAGTGGACAAGACTCGGACAGGTATTGGTCAGACGCTTGGGATAGCTACATAGCAAGTCCAACAACTATTAACTTTAATTTGGTGAATATTCGATTAAAGGCAATGATAAAGTATATTATGAATTTACCAGAGTATCAATTAGCATAATATGAAAAGGAGAAATTTTTTAAAAACCTCAGTTGCTTTTTTAACACCTACTATTATCAGTGGTAATCCAATTCATATTTTTGATAACAACCATCCTATTTTAAACCCTCAAGTATTAGCAAATGTTAATAATGACAAGGTTTTAGTTATTATACAATTAAGTGGCGGGAATGATGGGTTGAATATGGTAATTCCTAAAAGTGTATATAGTAATTATTTTAATGCCAGAACAAATATTGCGATTCCCGAAAATAGTATTTTGAAATTAAATAATTTTGATGCAACTGGATTACATCCTTCCATGACAGGTTTGCAAAATTTATTTAATGACGGAAAATTAAGTATTGTACAATCGGTTGGTTATCCTCAGCCTAATTACTCCCACTTTAGAGCAACCGATATTTGGATGACTGGTTCGGACAGTGACCAGTATTTAAACACAGGCTGGGCTGGAAGGTATTTAGATTTTAACTATCCAAACTACCCCAATGACTATCCCAACGCTCAAAACCCTGACCCACTTGCTATTCAAATTGGTTCAGTCACTTCACTAACTTGTCAGGGACCAGTTGTAAATATGGGTTTAAGTATTTCAAATCCTAGTTCAACCTATAATTTACTAGATGGTGTTGACGAAACAGTGCCTAATACTAATGGGGGTTATGAATTAAATTTTATCAGGACAATTGCTAAGCAAACAAATAAATACGCAACAAGGTTAAAACAGGTTTCGGACAGTATAACCCAACAAGGTACTTATCCTGCTAATAATTCGCTTGCCTCACAGCTTAAAATTGTGGCGAGGCTAATTAAAGGAGGCCTAGGTACTAAAATATATTTAGTATCGACAGGTGGGTTTGATACGCATTCTAACCAGGTGGTAGCAGGGGATACTGTAAAAGGAACACATGCTAATTTATTAAGCGGACTTTCTGAGGCAATTAAATCATTTCAAGAAGATTTAAAAGGGTTGGAAGTAGAAGACCGCGTATTAGGTATGACCTTCTCTGAATTTGGCAGACGTGTTAAATCAAATGCAAGTGGTGGAACGGACCATGGTGCAGCAGCACCACTATTTTTATTTGGAAAAAATTTAAGAGCGGGTGTGTTTGGGACTAATCCCAATTTACCATTAAATGCCTCCGTTAATGACAACATACCGTATCAGTATGATTTTAGAAGTATTTACAATTCTATTATTCAAAATTGGTTTTGTGTATCAGAAACAGATGCATTACAAGTTATGTATAGGCAATTCCCAACCTTGCCAATAATTAATGCAAGTGCTTGTAGTGTTGTTGGTATAGAAAATCCAGCGACAGGGAAGCCTGGTATGATAAACTGTTATCCAAATCCTTTTAAAACAAGTACACAAATTGAATTTAAAGTTAGTGCTGGTCATACATTATTGCAACTATTAAATAATTCAGGTACTGTAATTAGGGTGCTAGTTGATGGTGTATTTAATTATGACGGAACCAATAGCTACACATTATACGATAATATTTTACCACCTGGGGTATATTATATCCGGATGCAGAATGGGATAGAACAACATATTAAATCTGTCATTAAGCTTTAAACAGCTACAATAAGTTTTTAATAAAAAATGCCTCACTTAATTAGAGTGAGGCATTTTAAATTCTTTAATAAAATTATCAATTGAATTATTTAGTTAATAGTTTGTTCTGAAATTTTCCCAGTAATTTTATTTTTAAGTATTAATTTCTTTGCACCATAATGGGTCATTTCTTCTTTCACTAAATAATGCTCCGCATCGTATTCAACTAAATGGCTTTCTTTTGTCAATCCAGTTTTACCTCTCCAAATATCTAATTTTACGGGCTCCCATAACTTTGATTTAGCCGAACGGTAAGCGGCATCAATAATTGAATTCACTATATAGCCGTCATAAAATGTTTCTTTTGGGGCTTCGCCTTTCTCCATAGAATTAAACATATCCATAAACATATGGTTGTACCCAAGTTCATTTAATTCATCACCAACAGGGAATAACCAGCCGCGGTCACTTTCTGCTTTTTCAGCAATATAGTCACCCCCTTTACCAGTAGTGAACATTTCAAAACCGGTCCTTAAAAAACTATTTATCCAAATAGTACCTTCGGTTCCCATTACTTCATCACGTAAATCTAAGCCACCACGAAAGGTCCAGCTCACTTCAAATTGTCCAATAGCACCATTTTCATATTTCACTAAACCAATGGCATGGTCTTCGGCATCAATTGGTTTTACTTGTGTATCGGCCCAGCACATTACCTCAATTGGTTTAATATCCTTACCAATATAACTACGTGCTATTTCAATACAATGGCAACCTAAGTCCAATATACAACCGCCACCTGCTTGGTTAATATCCCAAAACCATTCACTATGTGGGCCAGGGTGCGTCTCACGAGACTTGGCCCATAACACACGGCCAATTGCCCCTTCTTTAACGCTTTGTGACGCTTTAATAAATTTTGGGGTATATACAAGGTCTTCTAAGTAACCGTTAAAAATACCCGCTTCTTCCACAGCAATAAGCATTCTTTTAGCTTCCTCGGCATTACGTCCTAAAGGTTTAGTGGTCATGACAGCTTTTTTGTGTTTACAACAAAGCATCACCGCTATTTCATGAATATGGTTTGGAAGAGAAATACATACCACGTCCACATCAGGGTGGGCGATAGCTTCTTCCATTTCTGTAGTCCAATGGGCGCAATTATAATCGGCAGCAAATTGTTTAGCGGCTTCTTCACGTCGCGCATAAATACTTACTACTTTATCTTTACTTCTATACCCTTGCAAAGCATCGGCATAAAAACGGCCAATAAACCCTGCACCTAACATTGCAATTCTCATCTTGTATTATTAATTCAGTTAACAAATAAAAAAGCCTACCCAAAGGTAGGCTTTGAAATAATCATTTTAAGCAGCAACTTGACTCGTTGCTTTTTTCTCTTTAAAAGAAAAAATAAAAGCAATTAAAACCGCTCCAGCAATAGCAGCAGGAGTTAGCCAAATAGTAGTCCAATTGTGCCCTGTATCAGCTAATTTATTTTGGTCAACAACATAGCCACTGTACCATGTACCAATAAACATACCTACACCATAAGTTGCAAAAGTAAATAAACCTTGTGCCGCATTTTTAATTGCAGCGCCAGCTTTATTCTCGGTATACATATATCCAGTCACAAAGAAAAAGTCATAACAAATGCCATGTAAAATAATACCAGCATACAACATCCAGCTTGCATCCATAGTGCCATAAGCAAAGCATACATAACGTAATACCCAAGCACTCATTCCCAAAATAAGCATATTTTTTACACCAATTTTATTGAATAAGAATGGAATAGCTAAAATAAATATTGCTTCAGACATTTGTCCCATTGTCATTTTACCAGCAACGTTTTCTAAACCTAATTCATTTAAGAAGGGGTTAGCAAAACCATAGTAAAAAGAAAGCGGAATACAAATGAAAATGGCAGCAACAAAAAATACCAAGAACGATTTATCTTTCAGCAAAACGAAAGCGTCTTTGCCTACAATACTTCCAATTGAAGTTTCTGTACCTGCACCTTTTGGTGGGGTGTTAGGTAATGCAAAACTTAGTAAGCCTAATGCAACCGAAACACCTGCTGCTACTTGAAAAGTACCTGCAGTTTTTTCAATACCTAATTGGCTAATAATTAATCCTGCAACAATCCAGCCTAATGTACCAAATACGCGAATCCAAGGGAATTGCTTACCAGGGTCGGTCATTTGTGCAAAAGCAACACTATTGCTTAACGCAATAGTAGGCATGTATAATAATGAATACACTAAAACTACCCAATAAAAGCTTTCACTATTTACTTGTGTTGCGTAATATAATAAAGCAGCGCCAACCAAATGTAAAACACCCATTATTTTCTGAGCTGCAAAAAATTTGTCCGCAATCATGCCTACAAAAAAAGGAGAGATGATAGTGGCAATGGCACCTGCGCCATAAGCGGCACCAATAGCTATGCCCGAACTTTTTAATACTTCACCCATATAAGTACCCATAGTTACATACCATGCACCCCATATATAATATTGAAGGAACATCATAGCAGCCAGTAATACGCCAGTTTTTAATTTCATAGGTTTGTTTTTATCGTTAGTTTGTTTTAAGCGTATTCAATATACTAATAAATTGTAAAATAGGCTCCTGAAATCGCCTATTTTTAGCAGGTTTGGTATAAATAAAAAGTCCCGCCATTTATTTGAAAAGGGCGGGACTACTATTTGTTATTCTTTTAATAATTTAGGCTTCTAAAGCTTGTAAAATATCTGCTAAAATATCGTCACGGTGCTCAAGACCAACTGAAATTCGTATAAGTCCTGGTGTGATACTTACCGCTTGGCGTTCCTCTTCGGATAATTTAGCATGTGTTGTGCTAGCAGGGTGTGAAGCAATACTCCTGGTATCCCCCAAGTTTGCGGTAAGGGATAACATTTTTAAATTATTCAAAAATATTCGTCCAGCTTCAATGCCTCCTTTAATTTCAAAACAAACAATACCTCCACCATTTTTCATTTGTTTTTTTGCAATTGCAAAATGCGGGTGGGTAGTTAAGAAAGGATATTTAACAAAATTAATTTTTGAATTCCCTTGTAATTTTTCGGCAATAAATAAGGCATTGCTACAATGGCGCTCCATTCTAACTTCTAAAGTTTCTAAACTTTTACTAAGTACCCATGCATTAAACGGAGAAAGGGAAGGACCTGTACTTCTACAAAATGTATAAATTTCTTTAATTAAGGCTGCATTACCTACAATAGCACCACCTAATACACGACCCTGTCCGTCAATCCACTTGGTAGCAGAATGCACCACTAAGTCGGCACCTAGTTCAATGGGTGTTTGACCAATTGGAGTTGCAAAACAATTGTCAACATTCAAAATGATATTGTGCTTTTTTGCAATAGCGCTTACCATTGCAATGTCAACCACTTCTAAGCCTGGGTTAGTAGGGGTTTCCAAGTATATCATTTTCGTGTTTGGCTGAATAGCAGCTTCCCATTGTTCCGCAGTTGCATTTGCACTTACATATCCAAATTCCATTCCGTATTTTGGCAAGTATTTTGAAATAACAGTATGGGTACTTCCAAATATTGAATTACAAGATAATAAATGGTCTCCCTTTTTTAATATAGCCATGAATGAACCAAACACTGCGCTCATCCCACTTGCTGTCGCAAAGCCAGCTTCTGCATTTTCAAGCACACATAAACGATCCACAAATTCTTTTACATTAGGATTTGAGAATCGACTGTATATATTATCATCTGTTTCATCGGCAAATGCGGCACGCATATCTTCCGCATCGTCAAAACAAAAGCTACTTGTTAAAAACAAAGGAGTAGCATGTTCTCCTTCGGCAGTTCTTTTAGTTTGCGTTCTTATTAATTTCGATTGAGGATGTTGCATGTTACTTTTATTGAAAATGTAATTTCATTTTTATTTAAACAGGGGTACAAATAATTATAATATTTCTACGGTCCAAGTGATCACTGCACCAGCTGCTCTTAAAGTAGCTGCAACGGAACAGTATTTATCCATCGATAATGCACAAGCTTTTTCAGCCTTTTCTTTACTCATCGTTCCTTTTAATTGAAACACAATATGTATAGCTGACCACAAAGCAGGTTCTTTGCCCACTTCACGTTCTCCATCAATAATCATTTCAAACTGCTCAATGGTTTCTTTTTGCTTTTTTAAAATCATCACTATATCAACAGCACTGCAGCCACCTAAGGCGCTTAATAAAGCTTGCATAGGACGCACGCCATTTCCATTACCCCCTTGGTCTACTGGAATATCCATGGTCATTGTTTGACCAGCTTCGTCAGTGGTTACAAACTGATAGTCTTTGTCTATTTGCTTTAAATGAATTCTTGCCATAGGTTAATGCTTGTTAGTATATAAGAAGTATAAAAATTGTACCTTTGGCAAAGGTAATTCAAATAGATACTTACTTAGCAATAGAATTATAAAAAATGGGTCCAATTATATATCAATACAATCAGCCTTTTACTTTAGAATGTGGGGTGAGTTTACCTAAGCTTAAAATTGCTTATCATACTTATGGCGAATTTACGCCAGGTAAGAAAGTAGCTTGGGTTTGTCATGCACTTACCGCTAATTCCGACGTAGCTGATTGGTGGAAAGGGTTAGTAGGAGAAGGTTGTTTAATAAATCCAGCGGACTACTATATTG
>JBEDKT010000005.1:0-3780 GCA_041172025.1 Bacteroidota bacterium | reverse complement strand
GTTTACTGGTGGAACAGTAATGGGTTTAGGTGTGGCTGGTTTAGCTATTTTAGGATTAGGTGGTTTATTCATTGTGTTCCTAAATATTTTTGCAGACTTAGGTACAAACACTGTTAAAACTGCTATTGAAGTATTAACAGGATTTTCTTTAGGTGCTGAATCTATTGCTTTATTTGCCCGTGTTGGTGGTGGTATTTATACCAAAGCTGCTGACGTTGGAGCTGATTTAGTAGGAAAAGTAGAAGCTGGAATTCCTGAAGATGACGTTAGAAATCCTGCTACTATTGCCGATAACGTTGGTGACAACGTAGGTGACGTAGCTGGTATGGGTGCCGATTTATTTGGTTCATACGTAGCAACTATTTTAGCTACCATGGTTTTGGGCCAAGAAGTAATTGTAGCTGATAATTTTGGTGGCATGTCGCCAATATTATTACCAATGGTAATTTGTGGATTAGGAATTTTATTTTCAATAGTTGGAACTTGGTTCGTTACTATTAAAGATGACAAGTCAAATGTTCAAAATGCTTTAAATTTAGGAAATTGGGCTTCTATGGCTTTAACTGTTGTAGCTTCTTATTTTATAGTAAACTGGATGTTACCAGAAGGAATAATTTCATTACGTGGTGTTGAATTTACTAAAAATGGTGTATTTGGTGCTATTTTAGTTGGTACTGCAGTTGGTGCAATAATGAGTATAGTTACAGAATATTACACCGCAATGGGCAAAGCTCCTGTAATGTCTATTATTAGACAATCAGCAACTGGTCATGCTACTAATATTATTGGTGGTTTATCGGTTGGAATGAAATCAACAGTTATTCCAATATTAACTTTAGCTGCTGGTATTATGGGTTCATATTATTGTGCAGGTTTATATGGTGTAGCAATAGCTGCTGCAGGTATGATGGCAACTACTGCTATGCAATTAGCTATTGACGCTTTTGGTCCTATTGCGGATAACGCAGGTGGAATTGCCGAAATGAGTCAGTTACCTCCCGAAGTTCGTGAACGTACCGATAATTTAGATGCAGTAGGAAATACCACTGCAGCTACTGGTAAAGGATTTGCTATTGCTTCGGCTGCATTAACTTCTTTAGCATTATTTGCTGCATTTGTTGGAATTGCTGGTATTGATGCCATCAATATTTATAAAGCAAATGTATTAGCTGGTTTGTTTGTTGGTGCTATGATTCCATTTATATTTTCAGCATTATGTATTCAAGCAGTTGGAAAAGCTGCCATGGATATGGTTCAAGAAGTTCGCAGACAATTCCGCGAAATTCCAGGAATTATGGAATATAAAGCTAAGCCAGAATATGAAAAATGTGTGGCTATTTCAACTGAAGCTTCTATTAGAGAAATGATGTTGCCTGGTGCAATTGCTTTAATTACTCCTATTATTGTTGGTTTCACTTTTGGCCCTGAAGTATTAGGTGGTTTATTAGCTGGTGTTACAGTAAGTGGTGTGTTAATGGGAATTTTCCAAAGTAACGCAGGTGGTGCTTGGGATAATGCTAAAAAATCGTTTGAAAAAGGGGTAGAAATTAACGGTGAAATGTTTTATAAAAAATCTGAGCCACATAAAGCTTCAGTTACTGGTGATACAGTAGGTGATCCTTTCAAAGATACTTCGGGTCCTTCTATGAATATATTAATTAAATTAATGTCAATCGTTTCATTAGTAATTGCTCCTTACATAGCTGTTCAAGGTGGTTTAACTGACCATGCTGGAATGGTAAATGGTGCAAAAACTGAATGCTGCGCAATGGATTCAATGGATATGGATCATTGTGAAATGATGGGCAATTGCGATATGAGCAAATGCATGGAAATGAGCAAAGAAGAATGCGCTGCTTATTGCGATAGCATGAAATGTACTCCAGCACAAAAAGATATGTGCCAAAGTATGTATGGTGCCGATGGAAAATTTGATATGGCTAAATGCAAATCAATGTGCAAAGCTGAAATGGAAAGTGATTGCATGGAAGGTTGCGATAAAGGTTGCAAAACCGAAGAAGAGTGCATGAAAAGCTGTGGCGATGCTTGTGTTACTTCACACAAAGAAGCTAAAGCTTGTTGCGCTGAAGGTGAAAAAGAAGGTCATTGCAAAGACAAAAAATAATTAAATAGTATAAGTTTTTATTAGTAAGAAAAACACGCTCTCGGGCGTGTTTTTTTTGTTTATTAATTTAAAAAAATTGATTGTGATTTAAATGTAAATAAAATGTTTCCAGATTTATCATATAATTTTCGAAACTTATAAAATAGCAGCTTACATTTGCGTTGCATTTTATTTGCAATAATGGAAAGTCAAATCAAGCAAAAAATTTTATTCGGTGTGTTTCTTTTTGTAGCATTAGTTTATGTTATTAGGCTACTTACGCTACAAATATTTGACGATAGTTATGTTCGTTATGCGCAAAATAATGTATTGCAAGAGCAAACTATTTATCCTGCCCGTGGATTATTAATGGACAGAAATGGTGAATTACTAGTTTATAACGACAATATATACGATTTATTCGTAATACCAGAACAGGTAAAAAAATTAGATACTGTTTCCTTTTGCCAAGTTATTGGCATTACCAAAGAAGAATTTATAGCAAGATTTGAAAAAATAAAACGTCAGAAGGGATATGCCATTTATAGGCCATCGGTTTTTGAAAAACAATTAACAATTTCAACCTATGCAAAATTCCAAGAAATGCTTTTTGATTTTCAAGGATTTTTTGTGGATGTAAGAACCGATAGAAAATACAAATACAGCAATGCCGCTCATATTATGGGTTATATTGGTGAGGTAACAGAAAAAACCATTGAAGCTTCGAACGGATATTACCGAATGGGTGATTTTATAGGTATTAGTGGCGTAGAAAAAACTTATGAAAAAGAATTAGGCGGAATAAAAGGAGTAAGATATGTATTAGTTGACAGCAAAAGCAGAACACAAGGAAGGTATAAAGCGGGTGAATTTGATACGGCTGCCATTGCTGGTAAAAAAATAAACTTGACTTTAGATTTAAAACTTCAAGAGTTAGGCGAGCAGTTAATGCAAAATAAAATTGGCAGTATAGTAGCAATAGAACCCAGCACTGGCGAAATATTATCGATGGTAAGTAGTCCTGCTTATGACCCCAATTTATTTGTAGGCCGAGATAGAGGTAATCATTATATGGAATTATTACGCGACCCAAGCAAACCATTATTTAACCGCCCAATTGCAGCTCCTTATCCTCCAGGTTCTATTTTTAAAGTTATAATGAGTTTAATTGGTCAGCAAGAAGAAGTACTATTCCCAAATACTGAATATTTTTGTGGTGGAGGTTTTAATTCTGGCGGATTGCATGTTGGTTGTCACGCACATGGTTCGCCACTACCACTGCAAGGTGCAATAGCTGTAAGCTGTAACGCTTATTTTTGCCATGTGTATAGAACAGTAGTAAACAATCCAAAATATCCAAAAGTAGAAGACGCTTACAATAAATTATACGACCATTTGGCAAGCTTTGGAATGGGCCGAAAACTTGGAGTAGATTTATATGGTGAAGGCACAGGATTTGTTCCAAAAGCTACTTATTACGATAAAATTTATGGTAGAAATCATTGGCAAGCATTAACAACTATTTCATTAGGAATTGGACAAGGAGAATTAGGAATTACACCATTACAAATGGCCAATGCAACGGCTTTAGTGGCTAACCGAGGATATTATATAACGCCACATATAGTAAGAAGAATTGAAAGCAAAAAAAATCCAAATCCTGAGTATAATATTAA
>JBEDKT010000004.1:0-3543 GCA_041172025.1 Bacteroidota bacterium | reverse complement strand
TATATGAAGAACTAGAGTTTGTGGGAAAGGACAATGCAAAAGCACCTAATGCTGTATTATCATTGCCATTTTTGAAGGTAATATCGCCATCATTAACACTATTCTCATTTAAATTATTTTGAGTAAACGAATATGCTCCTATTGAAGTATTATTATTTCCATAGTTAAGGTTAGCAAGTGAAAAACCTCCTAATGAAGTGTTTTTACTGCCCTGTTCAAGATTCAATTGTGAATATGGACCAATGGACGTATTTATTGTTGCTGTTAAATTATATACCCAATATGGTCGAATAGAAGCTAAACTTTTTTTACCAAATAATAAATTCAAATGCACTTGGTCATCATCTTCTCCTATTCCAATTCCTTGGCCTGCAACTGTAATATCTTTACCAAAAATTGCACCCCCTGTAGTTGTTACATCACCAGACTGCATTTGCCATGGATACGTATTGTTTAAAATATATTTTGATGAAAGATCCGGTATGTCAGCAATATTTAGCGTTCTAAAATTGGGAGCACCATCACTTCCATTTGGTCCACTAAAAATAGTATTAGCTGTAACTGTTGAAGTTCCAGTTCCTCCATGTGCAACATCTATAACTGCTGCACTCCATGTACCGCTATTGATAGTACCTACATTTGTTAAATTGGGTAAAGAAGTTAACGTATTATTATTTGTTGCAGTTATATTTCCAGCAGTAATAGCTGTGGTAGCGGTAGTTGCCGTGTTTGCTAATGTTGCAGTAGCTGCATTTCCCGTTGTATTTTGATTTAGTGTTGGAAAATTAGTTAACCCTGAAGCACTTCCTGTCGGTGTTAAATAATCTGTGCCAGCTGTTAATGGCGCTTGCACGTTGGAGCCAATAACCAATCCTAAATTTGTTCTTGCTGCTGCAGCAGTAGTTGCACCTGTTCCTCCATTTTCAATAGATATTGCAGTTCCACTCCATGTGCCGCTTGAAATTATTCCAAGTGTAGTTAAGTTATTGGTTCCAGACCAAGTACTTAATGCAGTATTTTCTACATTACTAAGACCAACTTTTGATTTGTTAATTCCAGAAGCTAGTTTAGCATCAGTAACCGCAAGGTCTGCTAATTTTATTGTAGTAATGCCTCCATCTGCGACACTTCCACTAGAATTATTAGCTGTTACATAATCTTTCACTGCCTTTTGAGTTGGAAACAATACATCACTTGGAGATACACCACCTAAATCAGCAGCACTTGATTTATTCGCTGCATTTTCCTTTAAAGCTAAGCTAGTTGTTACATCCGAAGCATTCGCTTTAAGTGCCAAACTTGTATTTACATCTGAAGTATTTGCTTTAAACGCCAACGCTGTATTGGTGGCGTAACTACTTAAATCCTGATCCCCAGTATTGGTTCCTGAGATGGCTGCCAGCTTTGTTTTTTCAGCATTTGAGTAATCATTTGTAGATAACTCTTTGCCTGTTACTTTATCAACTTTCCCTGACAAGCCTGATGTTAAGTCGCTAGAATTAGCTTTTAATGCTAGAGAGGCATTCACATCACTTACATTCGCCTTAAGTGATAAATTTGTATTAACATCCGAAGTATTTGCTTTTAATGCCAAAGCACCTAAGCCATCAATTGAATTCATTTTTGAATTAATCCAATTAGCCATACCTATTGTATCTGTAATATTTAGCTTGGTATTGATCCTGTTAGAAAGATGGATAGTATCAGCGGTATTAAGCTTATTTAGTAAAGCAAATGTTACTGATTTACTAATAGGCTTTAAAGAATCTTCAGTATTATTAACCTTATTAAGTTGTAGATTATTTTTTAAATCAAGCAGGTTACTTGAACCAGTGCCCCCCCGAGCTACTGGCACAAGTCCTACTATATTTTCTGCAGCAACACCATTTGCAAAATAAGCGTAAGCGACATATTGTAATTGTGTTGTACCTAAAGTGATAAAATTATTCCCTGCACTGGCATCCATTTCAATTTTTACAAACTTTGGAGATTGTTGCCAGTTGATATTATTATAATTTCCAATTGCCGAAGTAGCAGTACCATCTCCAATAACTAAATTAAAGAGCCCCTGTGCATTTGTGGTAATGGTTTTGGTTTCTTGATATTCTATAATACCACTAGTTGTTCCTTGTAAGATACTTAACCTTATTGCTATAGGCTGAGTTGCAAGAATTACGCCACTGCTGTTTCTTGCAACTCCTTGAAAGTTCATACCACTTTGCGCAAAAGAGGTAATAGACTGCATTAAAATAATTACTAAGAGACAACTTGTTTGGGAGATTCTTTTTATCATATTTATAATCTAATAACTTTAAATAGACCATGTTGAACTAAGCCATTAATCGGATGGAATACCACATCAAAAAAATATACTCCAACAGGCATTGCATCCAATACAATGGTCTTTGCTTGTTTTACATCTATCTCCCCTAATTCCATTCGTCTATATAAGTGTGAGGCACTATTTAGAATTGAAACAATCACTTTACCAGGCTTTTGCATTTTAAAAGAAATTTTTACATTGTCATAACTAGGATTGGGGGAAATTGAAATCTGGTTCCCTAATGGAACAGATCCGAAATCCATAATACCAGTTACAATGTCTGTTTTAGGCTGTAAAATCCCTGCATTAAACTGAATATTTCCAACTTGATAAGTCCCAATGAAAGCCATTTCACCAATACTCCATTCACTATTTACAGAAAGCCCAATACTAGAACCACCCCCCATATTAAATACAGACGGTTTAATGGTTTGAGTGATGCCCAGAAAAGGGAAGGCTAATATAAAAAGGGGGATTGTTATGCGCATTTCTTAGCGCTAAAATTGAGCAAAAAAGACTTATTGATAGCTTTGATACCCTATAACAAGTGCAACATTTCGGAAAAGTTGCTCATTTTATAAAAATATGAAGGTATTTCTTTTGTTATTGCGGCTGAAGATTTGAAATAAACTGAGATGGTGTACATTCATGAATCTTTTTAAATGCGTTTACAAAGCTGGTTTTATTAGAAAACCCAGATTTACTAGCTAAGGCATATAAAGTATAATGATTCAAATCCCCAGATTCGATACATCCTATAACATAATTAACTCTGAAGGTATTGACAAAATCATTGAAGTTTTTGTCAAAATGGTTATTGATTAAAAATGAAACCAGCTTTGCGGGTAAGCCTACCGCTAAAGAAAATTCATTAATGGAGTACCCTTGATTTAAATAGGGCTTATTCATAACAAAATAGCTTTCAATAGCGGCAATCTCTTCTTCATATTTAGCTTTATCTAAAACCTCAACCGACAAATTGTTTTTATTGTAGTCAATATAAGGCAAGCCTAAAAATATATTGGGATTCACTATCAGGTAACTGGTTAAATAAAACAAGCTAATTGCAACAGGGATAGATGCATAAAACACAATGTCATTGATGTTTTGCTTTGCATATAATGTATAAATAACTCCAATTACAAAAATCAAAAAAGTTAAAATTGTAAAAGTAATAGCGAAAGTGAATTTTTTAAGCCAACTTAAAATCAGCTTCGTGT
>JBEDKT010000003.1:0-4556 GCA_041172025.1 Bacteroidota bacterium | reverse complement strand
ATACCAATTGGCGTATACCCGACTGTTTTTTATAATATATAAAACTAGTTCCATTTGTATTTTCAATGGTGCCATATCCAATAAACTCATCTACATTTTCATCGGACTGTACTTTATCAATAGTTTTTATACCAGTAACATTGCCTTTTACATCCATAGATATTAGCGCTACTTTATTTGCTTTGTAAGTTACCGAAGGGTACCCAAAGGATGCGTAAGGATTCATCCAAGGTCCCCAACCATAGGACCAAGGGCTCATGCCAAACCCAAAACCAAATCTTGTCCAAGGATAAAAACCAAAAGGCCTATTCCAATAGTTAAACATAAATGGATTATAAAAAGGTCCTCCCCAAAAATAATCCCACCTTGAAAATGCGGTTCTGTTTGAATACGAAGAAGCAGCTTCGGCAACCACTACAAAACTACCATCGGCTTGAGTAATAATTTTATCGAAGTAAAATTCATCAAAAGCATCTTTTAAATTTCTTTTGCTAGATACTGCAGCTTTTATTGCGTCCGTAAAACGGTTAGCAGTAGTCGCTAATTCTTTTTTCGCACTCAAGTCCCAAACATAAGAATACAGGCCTTCTACATTGCCTTTTTTAGAGGTAGCATAAAAGGAATTAAGAATTACATGTCCTAACTTATTGTCAATTTTTAACCTTACGTCGTCTAATAATAAAGTGTTATTTATAATTTGAGATTCTATTACTTCAGCTCCATTCGCTGACAAGTACAACAAACTCACGGCTGGCGCTGATCCATCCTGTTTTGTGTTTCTTAAACACAACAAATTCCCATTATTGTCAAGTGCGAAATCGGATAAGCTGCTTTTTTTACTATTTGAGTTAATGCTAATTGAAGCCTCATTAATATTTTCAAAGTTTGCGTTTAGCGAAATCACTTTTACTTTAATAGCAGCTGCTTGCGTTGTATTTACTGTAAATAAAGAAATCTTTTGACGGTCCTCACTTAGTAGTAAATTAAAAACTTTTGCATCGCTGCCAGGACGAATTTTTTCAACGGTGTCAATTATTCTTGGCTCAGCTACTAGTTGACCCTCACTATTCAATTCGGCGAATGCTGCGTAAACTGTTGTGTTAATTTGATATTGAAACAAAGCAATTACTTTGTTTGGATAAGCTACAAATTCAATACTACTCATTGAGGCAGGTAAAAAAGAAAGGTCGTTTTGTTTTACCAATTGCATTTGTTCATTATACTGTGCTATAGTGGCATTGGCGCCATTCTTTTTAAAAACCCAATAATGATTTGCAACTTTTCCTAACACTTCATACTGCATCCCTTCTTTATCAGTTTTTTCGATTCCTGAAACTACATAGGATTGAGCCATAGAAAACTGCATGCTTAGTAATAATGCCAGCAGGGTACTAAAAAAAGACTTTTGCATATGATTCTGTTTTATGTTCAAATTTAATACAATAATTAGATTATATAATCAGCCATGCTTAACATTAACGGTTGTTTAAACTTCTTTTAAAGCAACTAATTCGTCATTAATTTGCAATTCATACATGCCGCCTTCTTTTACAGCAAAATTATTCAAGTCATGGCTTATAGGAAAATTGAAGCAAATTGGATAAGCATATTCCGCAGTGTGCGCCGCTATAATTTCAAATGCAGTTGCTCCAAAATCGGTCGGCTTGTCCTTCATGTCGGTAAAACCCCCAATAACTAGTCCTACCAAGCCCTCCAGCAACCCGGCATTTTTTATTTGTATCATTAACCTGTCTAAATTGTAGTGGTATTCGCCCACATCTTCAAGGAACAGGATTTTACCTTTGGTGTCAAATGAATATTTTGATCCTACTAAATGGGCCACTAAACATAGGTTCCCTCCTATTAAATTACCTACCGCCAAACCTTGTGTATTTAACGCATGTGGCTTGGCTGCTAATTCCATAGTTCGCCCTTCAAGCAATACCTTTAAAGACTCGGTAAAAATCTCGCCTGCTACCCCCTTTCCAAATGCAGCTGCCATAGGGCCGTGAATACTCATACAATTTTGCTTTTGAATAGCTGCATGTAATACAGTTATATCGCTAAACCCTACAACCCATTTGGGATGCTTATTGAATATAGTAAAGTCTATTTCATTTATGATTCTGCTTACCCCATAACCACCCCTGCCACATAAAATTGCGTTTATGGAAGGGTCGTTGAGCATTTTTTGCAAGTCGGCCGCCCTTTCGCTATCCGTTCCCGCAAAGGAATGATGTTTTGTTTCGACCGTAGCTCCTAAACGCACTTTATACCCCCATTTTTGGAGTGTTTCCATACAATTTTGGACAATTTTTATATCAATTGCGCCGGCGGGGCAAACTATCCCAATAGTGTCTCCGGGCATCAGGTTTGGAGGTTGAATCATACCACAATATTAAGTACTTTTGCAGGAATGAACACGCCAAAAAGATATTTGATTACAGCAGCCCTTCCTTATGCTAATGGGCTTAAACATATTGGTCACCTTGCAGGTGCTTATTTGCCTGCCGACATATATGCACGTTATTTAAAGGCTCAAAAAAGAGACGTGGTATTTGTTTGTGGCAGCGACGAACATGGCACTGCCATTCCAATTCAAGCTACGAAGGAAGGCACTACTGCACAAGCTATTATTGACAAGTACCACCCAATTATTGAACAAAATTTTAAGGACCTTGGTATAGAGTTTGATATTTATCATCGCACTAGCGATCCCCTACACCACGAAACGGCAAGCGAATTTTTTAAGGACCTAGAAGCTAAAGGTGATTTAGAAACCAAGACAACGGAACAGTATTTTGACGTATCCGCTAACACTTTTTTAGCCGACCGTTACATTAAGGGCACTTGTCCTAACTGTAGTCACAAAGAAGCCTATGGTGACCAATGTGAAAAATGTGGCAAAAGCTTAAGCCCAGAAGAATTAATAAATCCAGTTAGCACCTTAAGTGGAAATGTTCCTATTAAAAAAGAAACTACGCATTGGTACCTTCCTTTAAATAGACATGAAGATTTTTTACGCAAATGGATTTTGGAAGAACACGCGAACGATTGGAGACCAGCTGTAATTGGTCAGTGTAAAAGTTGGATTGAAGGTGGTTTACAGCCAAGAGCTGTTACCCGCGATTTAGACTGGGGCGTTAAAGTGCCTGTGGCTGGTGGCGACGGCAAAGTTTTATATGTTTGGTTTGATGCACCTATTGGATATATAAGTGCAACTAAACAATGGGCAATTAATAATAATAAGGACTGGAAACCATATTGGAACGATCCTGAAACTAAGCTGGTGCACTTTATTGGAAAAGATAATATTGTTTTTCATTGTATTATTTTCCCTGTAATGTTAAAATTGCATGGGAATATTTTACCAGAAAATGTGCCTGCTAACGAGTTCATGAATTTAGAAGGTGACAAAATGAGTACTTCAAGAGGATGGAGTATTGAAATGGATGATTATATAAATAAGTGGATTAAACCTGAAAATGGGGGCACAGGACTTGCCGACAGCTTACGTTTTTATTTAACTGCCATTGCTCCTGAATCAAAGGACAGTGAATTTACCTGGAAGGGATTTCAAGAATCCGTGAATGGAGAACTAGTAAGCATTTTTGCAAATTTTGTAAACAGAACTTGGGTGTTGATGCATAAATTATGCAATAGCAAAGTGCCTAAAATTCATACCGAATTTTTAGACGAAGCCGACCATGAATTATTGTTGACGGTTAAAGAAGCGAAAGAAAAAATAACAGGTTTATTAGAGTTGTATAAATTTAGAGAGGCTCAATTTGAAGTGGTGAACTTAGCGCGCATTGGAAACCAATACATGCAAAAGAAAGAACCTTGGATTTTAGCAAAAAATATTGATACCGACCCTACCGCGCAAGCTAAGATTGATAACTGCATGCATGGTTGTTTACAGCTATCAGCGAACCTTGCTATTTTAATTAATCCATTCTTGCCATTTACCGCTCAAAAAATGTGTCACCTTATGAAAGTGGTGCCTAAGATGTTAGAGTGGGAGCATGCCGGTAAATTTGATTTATTAAAAGTAGGTTACACCTTACGTCCTCCTGAATTATTATTTAGAAAAATTGAAGACGAAGAAATAGAAGCAGAATTAACACAACTAAGCGCAAACGCTGCAGCAAAAAAAACAAACATGGAAGCAACCCCTACAATAACTCCAAACGGAGCCGATAACGAAACAACAAAAAATGAATTAAAACCTGAAATCGTATTTGATGATTTTGGAAAAATTGATTTGCGCGTAGGTACAATTATTGAAGCAAAGAAAGTAGAGAAGGCTGATAAGTTATTAGAATTATTAGTCGACTTAGGCTTTGAGCAAAGAACCATATTGTCTGGAATTGCAATGCATTTTAAACCTGAAGATATTGTGGGCAAACAAGTAACTATTGTTGCAAACCTTGCACCAAGAAAAATGCGCGGTATTGAAAGCAAGGGTATGATTTTAATGGCAGAAGATGCTGCTGGAAAGTTATACTTTGTCAGCCCAAGCGAAGCAATCGCAGCGGGTAGTACTATTGCTTAAT
>JBEDKT010000002.1:0-11650 GCA_041172025.1 Bacteroidota bacterium | reverse complement strand
ATACTAAGGTTTGGAATGAAATAACACCCTTAGGATGCAGTTTGGGTCAGTTCAGGTTTTAGGTGGTAGTTTTCTCCTTACCTATAAAAACAAAAAAGGGAGCTAGTAAACTAGTTCCCTTTTTTTATAAATCCATAGCTTTCCCCCAAAAGCTGATACAATTTCAGATTATTATCTATGATTTTTTGTAAATGAGTTACCAATTGAGTTTCGTAATAGGTTATTTCTTATTTTTAGTAACGCTACTTCTATAAAGTAAGTTAATTTCCTAATATAATTATTGATTATCAATGTATTACGTTAAAACACTCTTTTTTATATTTTGCTGCTTTTTTACAGGTTTTACAAAGGGTAATGCCCAGAATTATACCCTAGATTCGGTTTATTATGTAAAAATTGATCCATTCTTAAGTAAAATAATAGCATTAGAGGACCTAGAAGCAAATATAAGGCTTTCAAAAGAGGAGTTTATAATTCCAACAAACGGGACATTGTTTTCTCCTAATGGGCAAGAACTGATTAAAGACAAAAAAAAGTTATATGTAACTATTCAACAAACAGGTTTCCTGTTTGAGTATATGGGATTAAAAGATAGTCTTGCCATTTTTAGGCGCATGGATGCTACTATTAATATTAATTATAATATAGGTTGCTTAATATTTATACATCAAGACCACTTGTATAGTTACGGGGGATATGGTTTTTGGAAGTCAAATGGTCATATTAGAAAATATAATTATATAGATAGGCAATGGGACATAATACCAACCAACAACGAGATTTTTAATATTGGGTACAATTGGTTTTCAAAAAAAGAGGGAAAACTTTATGTCCCCTTTCAGCGCATAACTAATGCGGGTTTAATAGGAGGCACGCCTTATCTAAATGGCTTCAATAACTACCAATCCTATATTTTCGATATGCACACTTTACAGTGGGAAAAAATTGGTGCA
This sequence comes from Bacteroidota bacterium, assembly GCA_041172025.1. Classification (GTDB taxonomy): domain Bacteria; phylum Bacteroidota; class Bacteroidia; order Chitinophagales; family Chitinophagaceae; genus Sediminibacterium. The sequence continues at coordinate 10,697 of JBEDKT010000002.1, read as the reverse complement.
CTAAGCAAGCAATTAATTGAATTAATCAATAAAGCAGGAACGGGTGCAACTATGTATACTTTTGAGCAAGGACAGTTACTCTTAATAAGTGACGAAGCATGGTTCTTAAATTATCAAGAGAATAAAGTGTATCACAATGTTAAGGCTGAATTTAACCAGTTTTTAATTAGAAGGGCAGGATTATTTGATACATACTTATACAAGGGTAATATTTATTCTTACAGCACAGGGTATAAGGATTTTACTGTAATTCCATTTAATTTGTCAAATTTTGAACTAATGAACTATCCTATTTGGGGAAGGGATACTAGTTATGATATTTATATCGCAGGAGGTATTGGGTTTATGATAACAATAATGGGACTCATTTGGTTTTTCACCAGAAAAAGTAAGCGAAAATTTGAACAAGCTCAACTGAAATTGCTGAAAACAAAATCGGTGAATCAGGCATTTGTAGGGACGGAAGTTGCTTTAATCACTTTGCTATTAAATGCTTCAGCCGAAAACAAAAAAGTGGACATTTTTCAAATCAACCACGTGTTAGGTATTAAAGACAAAAATATTGGACTTCAAAAGAAAGTGAGAAGTGACGTTATTAATACTATTAATGAAAAGTATCAATTTATAACCCAAGGGGAAGAACCATTAATTAGTAGTGTTCGTAAAGACGACGATAAGCGATTCTTTGAATATTTTATTGCAAATAATGAAATAAAAACAATTAAAAGATTATTGGAGAAAAACTAGTGCTTGTGTAATAAAAATTAATTTATAGGAGGCTATATTCAACAAGAAGTTAGTTGTGTCATAAGATTGTAAAATTTCCCTTTACCATAGGCAATTAAACATACAATTATGGTAAAGAAAGCTTGTATTCACGGAGCTTTGCGTCCCGATGAAGAAAATTATTATCAGTTTACTATCATTAGTACCAATTTGCATCTTTGGTCAATTCAAAGCAGTGAAGGATACCCTTCAAATGGATGGCGATAGTGTGGTAGTAACTGCAAACAGGTCGGAAAGAAAGCTAAGCAATATAACAGTTCCTGTAACCATCATTAACAATAAACAAATTCAGCAAACAGGTGCCCTGCGCTTAACTGATATTCTAAAAGAACAACCAGGACTTACTATGACTAGTGGTTTTGGAGTTGGTGTAAAATTACAAGGACTAAGTCCCGACTACACAATTATACTTATTAACGGGGAGCCTTTAGTTGGAAGGACTGCAGGAGTGTTGGATTTAAATAGAATTGCCTTAGGAAATATAAAAAAAATAGAAATCGTAAAAGGGCCTTCGTCAAGCTTGTATGGAAGTGAGGCCATGGCGGGGGTTATTAATATTATTACCGATGGTTCCTATAGTATACCTGTTCAGGCTTCTTTACGCTATGGAACTTACAAAACGCTTGATGCAAGTGTAAGTACTGCCTTAAAAACAAAATCTTTTTTCTACCAAGGTTTTTATAATAATTTTAGTACCAATGGATATAGTATACGTCCATTCACGTCTAGTCGTGTAACCACACCTATTAAAAGGTTCTCTACCAACCAGCAATTCAAATTTAATATTAGTGACAATACTAGTTTGGTAATTGGAGCAAGGTTTACAGATGAACTTATTAAAAATGAAATTTCTGTAAGTAATGGAGGTGTTACAGTAACTTCTAATGGGGAAGAGCATATCACTGATTATAATTTTTCTACTACCTTGAATCATCGATTCTCTAATGCACTGAAAACAAATTTTAGAGCGTATCAAACTAATTACGATTTAAAACAATCCTTGTTGACTGTTTCTGGACAACCCTATGTTGATATTTTAAATCATTTATTCAGAAGAATTGAAAATCAAACCGATTGGGTTGTAAGTAAATCCTTAATTGGAATTTTTGGCGCAGGTGCAGTTTGGGAAGGTGTAAAAAGCAGTAGGTATGATAGCGAGAAGGTAAGAAAAAATAATGCGATCCAATATGGTTTTACACAATGGGAGTATATCCCTTCTACTAAATTAACTGTTATTGGTGGTATCCGTTTTGACAGAAATGAAACCTTTGCATCTGCATGGAGTCCCAAGTTGTCTTTATTATACAAAGTAAATAAAGCAAACAAAATAAAGCTTAGTGTGGGACAAGGATTTAAAGCACCTGATTTTAGGCAACTATATTTAGACTTTACCAATGCTGCAGCTGGCAGTTATAGTGTATATGGTGCAGCACAAGCACAAAAAGTGATTAGTAATTTAAATGAGCTAGGACAGATAGGTGGCTTGTACGATAATTTTTATAATTTAAAAGCATTGCAACCAGAATATTCTACCGGTATTCACATTACATGGGATTACGAACCAAATGCTAAAACATTTATTAGCGTACAAGCATTTAGGAATGACATTAAAAATTTAATTGAAGTGCAACAAGTGGGCTCTTATGTAACAGGTGCACAAATATATAGTTACTTAAATATAGGACGTGCGTTTACAACTGGTGTCGAGCTTGAAGCAAAGTACCAACTTGCAAAGGGACTAATGGTAAGTGGTGGTTACCAATATTTAAAAACCGGCGACAAGGATGAAATTGCAGAAATTAAAACAGGAACCGTTTTTTCGAGAGATGCTAATGGCTATAGCCAAAGGCTTTCGCTAAAAAATTATGCAGGATTACCAAATAACAGCAAGCATAAAGTACAATTAAAAATAAACTATTATAGTACAAATGGTTTTTATGCAAACCTGCGTGCACTTTATAGAAGCAAGTGGGCTGTTAATAATACTAATGGTAATAGTGTTTTTGACGAAGGGGATGATTTTGCAAAAGGCTATATTTCCCTTCATGCATCTATGGGAAAAGATTATAAAAATGGTTTTGGTGTGCAAGTTGGCGCGGACAATATTGGTAATTATATTGACATGTTAAACTTGCCCAATTTGCCAGGCAGCACTTTTTTTGGAACAATTAAATATCAAATCTTAAATAAAAAATAAACAATCATGCGAAAAATTTTTAATCAAATTGCTTTAGTTTTAGTTGTTAGTGTAGCACTATTTGCTTGTTCAAAAGACGATACAGCTGTTGTAGTTGTTAATACCGATAAAACAGTGAATGACCTAAGGGCCGATACCATTATAGGCCTTGATCCTGTTTCAGGTATGCCTGTGAGTGCAGGGAAGTATACTTTTTATAGCTTAGAACGTAATGAAATAGTAGCTAACAGCGATAGTGCAACTTCAAAATGGGATGTGGCCTTTGCAGGGACTACTATCCTAACAAATGGCGGAACTAGCTACCCTAATGGTATTGGCGGTGCTTTTATTTACAAAGGAATTTTGTATGATACCTTAACTACAATAGCTCCGGATTCTGTTTTCAGAACTGACAATGCAAGTGCTTCTCCAAAAACTTATGCAATTACTACAGGTGGTGGTAAAGGCTGGTATAACTATGATTTTGCAACTTCATTAGTTACTCCTTTAGCAGGACGTGTATTGGTAATAAAAACAGCTAGTGGTAAATATGCAAAAATGGAAATATTAAATTACTACAAAGGTGGCGTTACACCAACTACAGGTACCGAGGCAGAAAAATTAGCTAAACAACGTTATTATAAATTCAGGTTTAAGTTCCAACCAAGCGGAACAAAAACATTTTAATAGTTAGTGGCTTTATGACAACTAAATGCCTTCTGCTTGCAGAGGGCATTTTTGCAGGTATTATTTTGCTTTAAAACTCCAGGTGAAAAAGAATTCAGCGACTAGTTCACCTGCTTCATTTTTGCCTGTCGATTTGCAAACCAATGTTTGTCCTTCTTTTGTTTCAATTGCTTTTTCAATACAATGCTGGATTGCTAGGCCGTCCTCACAAGTAAAATATAATATACCTGTTCCCTTTTTTGTATAATTCACTTCCATCCTTACCACCAGCATACTCACTTTTGGGCTTCTTTTATAGAGCTGTCCAAATGCCAATAGGCCTGTACTCATTTCTGCAGCCATGGCTTGCGCAGCAAAATACATTGATTTAAAAGGGTTCTTGCTAAACCAAGAATACCGAACTTTAATGACACAATTAGTTGTTTCTAGCTTGTGCACTTTTAATCCTACAAAAAAGGCCGCTGGAAGTTTTTGTAATAAGAAAAAGGAAAAACTAAAAGGGTTTGTTACAAATTTTTTAAACGTTCCGAATAAAGGGTTCATTATTGTGTAGTTTACCTATTAAAATTAGGCAATAGCATTGTATAATGTTGCATTTAAGTCTTAAATTTAAGAGCGCTAATTGTAACTTAATTTCGGAATGCCGCTAGGCTCAAATTATATTGTCCATGAAAATGCCCCATTTTTTATTACTACTCGTGCTGCTTAATATTTCCTTTGTTCAAATTATAGCTCAAGCACCTACACAGTTAATTACAAATATACAATTAGTGGATGGCACAGGCGGCCCTTCAAAACATGCTTCGGTTCGCATTAAGGGAGATATAATTTCTCAAATTGGCACACTAACGCCTTTGCCAAATGAACAAGTTATTGATGGGCATGGACTAGTATTAGCCCCTGGTTTTATTGACTCTCATAGCCACCACTTTGGTGATTTAAGAAGAAATCCTGCTGGATTATCTACTTCTAACCAAGGGATAACAACTATAATTATAGGTCAAGACGGCGATAGTTACCCGATGGATTCACTTACTAAATTCATGAAGGAACGTCCTATTGTTGCCAACGTTGCAAGTTATACAGGACAGGCTGCATTGCGCAGTCAAGTGATGGGTGAAAAAAATGTATACAGAAAAGCAAGTCAAGCTGAAATTGACAGGATGAAACTGTTGTTAAAGGGGGAATTATTAAAAGGAGCTATTGGGCTTTCTACAGGATTAGAATACGAAGCAGCTTTTTATTCAACACGCGACGAAGTGCTTCAATTAGCACAAGTAGCTGCTGATTATAATGGAAGGTACACTAGTCATATAAGGAGTGAAGACATTAATATGAATGATGCTCTTGATGAAATTATTGAAATAGGTAGAAGTACAAAAATGCCCGTACAGGTTTCTCATATAAAAATTGCAAAGCGAGATGATTGGGGTAAAGCAAAACAAATTTTGAAACGGCTGGAGCAGGCAAGGGCCGAGGGTATTAATATTTGCGCTGATATATACCCATATACTTTTTGGAATTCAACATTAAGGGTGCTTTTTCCCGATAAGCAATTTACCAATATGCAAAGTGCACAATTCGCGGTAGACCAATTGTTTGACGCCAATGAATCGGTTGTTGTAGCATTTGCACCTAATTCAACTTATGTAGGAAAAACGCTTGCGGTAATTGCAGCGCAAAGAAAAGAACAACCCGCGCAAACATTAATGAACTTAATTCAAATGGCAAGTGATTTTGACGCGCAAAATCCTGACTATAAAGGAAGTACCGAGGCTATTGCGGGAAAGTCAATGAATGAAAATGATGTTGTTGATTTTATACAATGGCCTTATGCAAATATTTGTTCAGACGGCAATGCTGGTGGGCACCCCAGGGGTTACGGCGCTTTTACACGCGTACTTGGAAAGTATGTTAGAGAAAAAAAATTAATGCCTTTGGAAACGGCAATTTACAAAATGACAGGGATGACTGCGGATTTTTTAGCAATCAAGGATAGGGGTGTGATTGCTGTTGGCAAAAAAGCGGATATGGTATTATTGAATCCTGCAACGGTGAATGACAATGCAACAATCAATAATAGCAAGCTATTGTCTACGGGCATTGAGACGGTATGGGTTAACGGGCAAATTGTGTACAAAGCACAAAAAGCGACAGGTAAATTACCTGGGGTATTATTAATAAAATAATATTTTACTACTAGGTTTAATATCTTTAAATTAATTCAACTATTTTAATTCCTCAAACTATTATTGGTACATGAAAAATGCAATTATATTAACGGGTGGCTTATTAAAAACGTCGGATGCAAAAACTGCACATGGCTTAATTCGTGGAACTGAAAGGTTTACTATTATAGGGGTAGTTGATGGTCCCGAAACAGCTGGGGAGGATGCGGGTATTTTATTAGATGGGAAAAAAAGAAATATTCCAGTCTTCGTTTCATTTAAGGAAGCAATTTTACAAATACCAAGCATCGATTTTTTAATTATTGGAGTAGCAACAGTAGGTGGTATATTGCCAAGCAATATGCTTGAGGTAGTGATTGAGGCTATTAATGCAGGCGTTTCAATAGTAAATGGTTTACACGAATACTTAAGCGATAAGCCAGCTTTGGTAAAGTTGTCGCAGGAAAAGGGTGTGCAACTAATTGATATCAGAAAGCCCAAGTCACGTGAACAACTTAGTTTTTGGACAGGGGAAATTTATAAAGTTAAAGCGCCTATTATTGCGTTACTAGGTATGGATTGTGCTATGGGAAAAAGAACTACTGCAAGAATGTTAACGCAAGCTTGTACTAAGAATGGGTTGCAGTCGGAAATGATTTATACGGGACAAACTGGTTGGCTGCAAGGGGGAAAGTATGGTTTCATTTTTGATTCTACTTTAAATGATTTTGTTTCTGGCGAACTAGAAAATGCAATTGTAACCTGCGCGAATGAAACAAAGGCAGCTATTATATTTTTAGAAGGGCAGTCCTCCTTACGAAATCCAAGTGGCCCTTGTGGAATTGAGTTGTTAATTTCAGGAAATGCTAAGCATACGGTATTAATTTTCGCACCCAAACGAAAGTATTTCGATAATGACGAACACTGGGGAATGATCCCTTCTGTTGAATCTGAAATTGAACTCATTGAAAAACTAGGTTCTAAAGTAATTGCACTTGCAGTTAATACCGAAGGCTGTACCGATGAAGAAGCTTTTGCTTACCAAAAAATGTACGAGCAAAAATTAGGCTTACCTGTTTTGTTACCTATACAAGAAGGCGTTGAAAAACTAGTACCAACATTAAAGGGGCTTTTAATAAATTAATATTGTTTTATGAAAATTATAGCCGTAAGAGCCTATTTAAAAAAAATGGCACTGACAAAGCCTTATACAATTGCCTATAATACCTATTCAGATGTAGAGTTGGCTTTTTTTGAAATAGAATTAGCAAATGGCACAATTGGTTATGGGTCGGGAAGCCCTGCCGAGGATGTGGTAGGGGAAACCACCGTACAAACAGTTACTAATTTACAAAGCGAATTTGTACATGCATTTGTGGGAAGGGATATTCGCCAGTTTCAACAAATTATATTTGAATCAAGTATTCAATTTCCACATTTGCCAGGCACTTTGGCTGCAATTGATATAGCCCTTCATGATGCTTTTGGAAAATTCATAGGTATTTCAGTTGCAAATTTTTATGGACAAAAAGTAAAAGCTTTGCCAACCTCAGTAACAATTGGCATAAAGGGGTTGCAAGAAACACTCGACGAAGCAGCAGGCTATAAGGCTTTAGGATTTAGGGTGTTGAAAGTTAAAACTGGGTTAGATGTAGACAATGATATTGAAAGAATTATTCGTTTATACGAAAAGTATGTAAATTATTTTACAATAAGAGTGGATGCTAATCAGGGTTATAGTTTAAAGGATTTACAAAAATTCATAGCAGCAACAAATAAATACAAACTTGAGTTAATAGAACAGCCATTACAAGTGGGTAGTGAAAATGAATTATTAAGCTTGAGTGCAAACGATAGAAGTTTATTAACAGGTGACGAATCTTTAACAGATGCCAAAGCTGCCTTACAATTTGCACATACTAAAAAACCATTTGGTATATATAATATTAAACTAATGAAGTGCGGTGGTATTGTAGGTGCTAAGGAAATTGCCACAATTGCAAATAATGCAAATATTGATTTATTTTGGGGATGTAATGACGAAAGCATTATAAGTATTACTGCTGCATTACATGTGGCATATAGCTGTCCTAATACAAAGTATATCGACTTGGACGGCAGCCTTGATTTAGCTGAGGATTTAGTAACAGGTGGTTTTGAAATTATTGAGGGCTATATGCATATAAATGACCAACCTGGTTTTGGGCTAACCAATTTATAAGTAACTAATTATAATAAATGAATGAACAAGACCAACTTAAACCAAAAATCGAATTAAGGTCGGCTACTTTTTTAGTAGTTAGTGTAATAATTGGTTCGGGTGTTTTTAAAAAAATTGCGCCTATGGCGCAAGAACTAGGATCGCCGTGGTTGGTGATTCTTTGCTGGGTAATTGCAGGTTTAATAAGCTTAGCAGGGGCCTTATCCACTGCAGAATTGGTAAGCATGTTTCCAAATTCAGGAGGTGAATATTATTATTTTCAAAAACTGTATGGCCGCTTTTTTTCTTTTTTATATGGCTGGTCTAGTTTTACTGTTATAAAAACAGCAGCCATAGCTGCACTAGCTTACATATTTGCACAGTCTTTTAATAGTTTAGTGCCTTTACCAGTAATGGGAACGGATGCTTCATTCATGGGTATTGCACCATTCCAAAACTTGGCTGTGAAATTATTGGCAAGTGTATTAATAATTTTACTTACACTACTTAATTACAGAGGTGTTCAGTTTGCTGAAACCTTAAGCAACTTATTAACTTATATAATGCTTGCAGGCATTGTAATATTTATACTCATAGGGCTTACATCGGACAAGGGGAGTGTGCTAAATTTAACACAAAATAGTCAAGCTATGCCCTCGCAGGCATTGAACGGCTGGGCGTTAATAAAAGCAATGTTTATAGCAAGCTTGGGCGCATTTTGGGGTTATGAAGGATGGAATAATATTGCCTACATTGGTGAAGAGGTTAAAAATCCAAAACGTAATTTACCAATTGCATTGGGTGTAGGCACCATTATTGTGATTTTGGCTTATGTTTTATTGAATGTTGTTTTCGTGTATCTATTGCCTATTGATTATTTTATACAACTAAATAATACCCCTAATAAAATTGCCGCAATAGAAGTAGCTGGCCAATTAAGTGGCCCATTAGGAATGACACTTGTGGCGGGTTTAATATTAGTTACTACCTTAAATGCAACCAATAGTTCTATTTTAATGTCGGCCCGTATAATTTATGCAATGGCAAGAGATAAGCTTTTTTTCAAAGAAGCGGCCACTGTAAATGCCAAATACAATACGCCTAGTATTGCTTTATTTATTCAGGGTATTTGGGCAATTGTATTGGTGTTCTCGGGCACATTCGATCAGTTAACCGATATGCTTATATTTGCTGCTTTTATATTTTATGGTAGTACTGCTTTAGGTGTAATACTATTACGAATAAAACAACCAACACTTGAAAGAAAATATAAAGTGATAGGGTATCCGTTTGTGCCGGCAATATTTTGTTTATTTTGTATTGCTTTGGTTATAGTAACAATTATTAACCAACCCTACGAGGCAGCCTGGGGACTATCACTTATAGCTACAGGAATTCCAGTTTATTGGATGCTGAATCGTAATCAAAACTAAGTATTGCCGATTCTTCCCATAACATCATAGCATTAATTAGCTTCATGCTTTTGTATTGGTGTAAATCCTGTAGCCTTATCTCCATTTCGTTAATAATACCTTCTTCTATTAAAGCAGCGCGCCTTGTGCCAAGTAGTAATGGACTTTTGGGAGTAAACCAGTTACTCCCATTAAAGAAAGCAAGGTTGGCGTAGCTTGCGTCTTTTATTACACCTTCGCTAGTAAATATTATTTCGTCTGTCCCCGCTAATTGTAAAGCTTCGTTTAGCCAGTTTCTGTTCGTGTACTTATAATCGTATTTATTATCTCCAATTTCAGCAAGCAAACAATTTTTTAATAGCTTAATTGTATAAGGCTCAAACGTCACTTCAAAATCGGCAGCTAAATTATATTTCACTCGACACTTGTAAACTTGTTCAGATAATAAATCAATAGGAGGCTGAATTATAGACAAATCAAATTTATTATAATTCACAAGAGTGCGGTTCACCCTTTGTTGGTGAAAAAATAGGTTTTCTAAAACCCCATTTTTATATCGTATGGTTTCAAAAAATTGGTACATATACTTTTTCTATCATTTCTTGGTATTCTTTGGTGGCCTCACTTTGGAATGTAATTCCACCGCCACTTCTGTAAATATTATTTTGTTGCAGGTAACGAATTAGTACACAGCTGTCTAAGTTTTCACCATCAAAATAGCCCGCTATACCTGTATAGTAGCCACGAGCAACTTGTTCGGCATCAAAAATAATTTTTTCTGTTTCTGCTTTAGGTGCACCACATATGGAACCTGCGGGAAGTAAATCAAAAAGAATATCACCAATATGGTTAGTATAATTTGCGTGCAAATTTCCCGAAATCTCCGAGCTAACCTGACCTAGCATTCCATTTTGTGTTTCTATTTTTTCGTAAAATCTAAACTTATCTACTTTCACGTTTGTGGCAACTTTACTTAAGTCATTTCTAATTAAATCTACAATAGTAGCATGTTCGGCTAATTCCTTGGCATCGTTTAAAATAGTTTCCTCCGCATTGGGCAAGTGCGCGTCAATGGTTCCCTTCATTGGGTAAGAGTATATCTTTTGGTTATTTATTTTTATAAAGGTTTCGGGTGAAAAGCAAACAAACTCGTTTTGCAACCAACAACTGTATTTTGCCTTTACACTTTCAAATATTTCACCGAGTGAAAAATTACTTTCAATAGGGGTTTCGGTGGTTAGATTTACTAGAAAACTATTGCCATATTC
>JBEDKT010000001.1:0-4079 GCA_041172025.1 Bacteroidota bacterium | reverse complement strand
ACTGCACCTGCTGCAATAGTTGGCGCATTAGCCGTTCCTGATAAATCACCAGCTAATTGAATTTTACCCGTTGCACTTGTTAATGCATCTGGTGTTGCATTTGCAACTTTACTATCAACGTATAATTTATTTGCCACATCGGTTGAAGAAGTGGGTGCATCTGTAATTGTTATTTTAGTAGAAGTTGGGAAATCTAAATTCCCAGCCATTGTACTACCAGCTAATTTCACATATCTCGCATCTGTCGAAGCCTGATTAGCTGTTACCTCATTCCATGTAGTTCCATTACTAATAAAAGTCCTTCCGTTTTCTGCTGTTGTTACGTCACCAGAAACAACATAAATATTACCATTTGTACCAGCCGACACAGGCCTTGCAGCCAAAGCGCCTGTTGTTACACTTCCAAAAGCAATGGCTACATTACCATCTGCAGCTGGTGTACTTCCATTTACAGTTTTAACTGCACCTGCAACATCCGCTACTGGTATAGAAGCAACTGTTGTAAAAGCACCTATGCCATTCCCTTTAATAAAACCAGTTAAACTATTTGCACCCGTACCACCGTTAGCGACTGGTATAATAGTACTACCTGTTATTGTTCCATTAATAACCGGCGTAGTAATAGTTGGCGTTATCCCCCTTACAATATTACCTGTTCCTGATGTTGCAATTTCAGTAATTGCACCTGTAGTTCCAGTTGCATTACCCAAAACTGTATTTGCACCAATAGTTTGCATATTTGAAAAACCAACTGTTTGATTTGTAAACTTATTATCTACATATGTTTTTACAGCTAATTGACTAGGGTATTTTGTATCACTGCTTGCACTTGCATCCAATGTGATACTTGTAGATTTATTTGCAACCGCTTCTTTATCATCTAATGCTACTTGAGTGGCTGCACTAATTGGTTTTAAAGCATCACTTGTATTATTAACATTTCCAAGGCCCACTTTAGACGCACTTATTCCTGCAGCAATTTTAATATCAGTTACTGCCCCATCAGCTAATTTTGCTGAAGTAATACTTCCATCTGCGACACCTGCAGCAGTGTTTAGCAAATCAACATATGCCTTAACCGCTTTCTGCGAAGGAAACAAAATATCACTAGGGCTTGTACCACCTAAATTCGCAGCCGTTGATTTGTTTGCACTATTTTCTTTTAAAGCAACTGCTGTGATTGTTGCGAATGAACTTAAATCCTGATCCCCCGTGTTTGTTCCTGTAATAGCAGCTAGCTTGGCTTTTTCTGCTGTTGAATAATCATTGGTAGACAATTCCTTTCCAGTTACTTTATCCACTTTTGTTGCCAATGAAGTAGATATATCGGTACTGTTTGCTTTTAATCCTAAACTAGAAGTGACATCTGTAATGTTCGCCTTTAATCCCAACTGATTATAAATTGCTGAACTATCAAATGTTTTTGCAGCTAATTGTGCTGGTGTTACATATTTTATTAAACTATCTGCTATATTAAGCTTTGTTCCAATTGCAATATTAATTGGAGCTTGATCGAATGTCTTTGCATTTAGCTGAGTTGGTGTTACATAAACAGTAGTGCTATCAGCAATGTTTACTTTATTTGTAACTAAGCTATTTAAATTAGCCACCTTAGCATAAGATGCTAACATTTTTGCTGTATCAACTGTATTCAATTTGTTATCAAATCCAGCAACTGAACCAGCAAATAATGCATAAGGTACAGTACCAAAAGGCGTTACTCCTAAATCAATCAATTCTTTCGTGTAATCCCAAGTAGTTGATGGCGCAATAGGCGTAATAGCAATTTTTAAATTTAAAAAATGTGGACCTTTTGACCATTCAATAGTTGACAAATTACTAGCTGTACCACCAATTCTTGTTCCTTCTCCTATACTAATAGAAAAAATACCTGTAGCGTCTGTTGCTACTTTATGCAATTCACTTAATACAACCACCCCTGTAGGAGTAGCTTGGATAACATTAGACTGCACATATATATTTCTATCTTTCGCCGGGTTGGCAAAGTTGTCTCTTGCCACAGCTTGGAAAAATATTCCAGTGCCTACTGTTTGTGAAAATAAATTCGTGGTCGTTAAACTCAATAACACAAGTGTTGCACTTACCAGGAAATTGATTGAAGTTTTCTTGTTCATAATACTTTATTTCTTATTGCTTGGGGGAGTATATATTAGTTCGCTTTTATAAATTTAATCGCATCCACAAATTGTGTGCTCTCTATTTTTAATACGTAGGTGCCCGAGTTCAAACCGCCTAAATCAAGCGTCATACCTTGGAACAAATTGTAGCCTGTTTCTTTTCTTGTAGTAATTAAAGTTCCCTCCGCAGTCCAGATACTTAAATTAAATGTCTCGGTTAATGGCGGCGTGTTCACAAACTTCACTTTCGTGTTGCTAGTAACCGGGTTGGGGAATAACTTTATACCTAAAGTGTTAAACTGCATGGTCACTTCACAGTTTATTGCAAATTGGCCATTAGCTCTTGTTCCGCTTAACACGGCAACGCCACTTTGTACGTCTATACAATTAGCTGTACTCTTAAAGCTAATTGCCGTACTGCTACTTGCAGTGTTTGCCATAGCGCCCACGCTGCTCATTACAAATGCAGCTGTTTGCGCTTTAATAACTTGCGGCATAGCAACTGTTGCTGCTAGCAGGGCTATATAAAATAAATTTCTTTGTGTGTTTTTATTTTTCATGTTCATTACTTAGCGCTATAATAGTAAGTGGTTTTAACTCCGTTTGTCTGAAACGACAATATCAAATTCTTAGCCCCGACCGTTTCTATATCGTATACATATTCACTCGCATTGGCATTTGCTGTTACTGCTTGTACATGTATTTGTAATTGCCCTGCTATTTTTTCAACCGTGTACGTTCCCACTAAACCATCAGAGTCGTTTGTTCTTCCATCATTTAAAAAATTAATGAAATAGGTAGATTGTCCTACATATGTTTTTACGGCACTGCCTGTTTGTTTATAATCCATGTACCATGTCTTATCACCTAACATATTTTTTGCTAAGTTTTTCTCGGCACTTTCTGTGTCCTTTGTGCAAGCAACTAACTGTGTTGCTGCTATTGTTAATGCTAGTATGTATTGTAAATATTTTTTCATGTAATTTTTTTTGCTTTTTTTGCTGCTTTTTTTTAGAATAAGTCACTTGCCCTTATCACCACACCTAGTTCAACACTATTAACATTCGTTTTGATAGGTGCTTTTGTAAATGAACTAATGCCTTGCTTATAATGCAAAAACAAAGTGTAATAACCATTGTTATCAAACTCTACCCCTAAGTCGCCTCTTAACAAAAAACGTTGGTAGTTATTGTTCACTAAATTGTCCGCACTCTGCGCCGATAAACGCGTGTCTAAACTAGGGCCTGCTACTACGTAAAATTTGAATTTAGCAGTATCGCCAAGTGTTATTAGTTGCTTATAATGTGCAGCAAGGCTTAGATTGAAAAACTGGTCGTCCGCCTTGAAGTTTGAAAACTGGCCAATAAACAAGGGTAGTTCCCCAGTTTGCTTGTATTTGGTACCTGTGGTTAATTTATTCAGTGACGCTGCAAAAGAATAGTTATGCATTTTCTTGTACTTGCCGTCTACCCTAAAACCAGCGTAATAACCAGGCTTGAATACGTTTTTGTTATAATCACCTAAGTTGTAGTTAAAACTTGAAGCGTAATTACCCGGTTTTACCGTTTGCTTCGAAAAACTCATGCCCGCAAGTAAATAAACCTTGTTGTCTGTGAAGTTCACAAATACCTTATCCCAGGTTTGAGCAATTGATTGCTTTAAAAGAAATTTGTCCTGCTTCTTTTGAGTAGGTGCCGGAAGCGTAGGAGTTTGAGCAACTGACGAGTAAAATAAACACATTACCAAAAATGACAATGTAATAATTTTCAATTTAAACATATATAATAATTTCAATTAATATTAATCTTACTTTACATTCTTCCAATAGGATGAATATGACAAATAAGAAAGTGCGCGAGCGCGCGAAAATTAAAGGAAATTAAATTTAGAGACAAGGCAAACAGACTATACTCTGTATCAGTTTCATAAACTGATACAAAA